>NZ_BAAIGC010000005.1:0-270456 GCF_054653495.1 Nocardioides sp. AN3 | reverse complement strand
CACCGCCTTGGCCGACCCGGCATGGACCGCCTCGTCGATACGCCGGTCGAGGTCGGCCAGCTTCCCCGCCGTCGTGTGCAGATCGGGAACGGACTCATCAGGCTGCGCAGAGGAGGCGGTCACAAACGGGCAGACTAGTCCCCGTGACCCAGGACACGAATGGCCGAGCACCCCTCGATTCTGTGAGGATCGCCACGAGCTCCGATGTGCAGGCGGGCGACTTCGTCGTCGAGATCCTGTCCGAGACCCCCTCCACCAACGCCGTGCTCGCCGAGCGTGCACGTGACGGCGCGCCGGAGGGCCTGGTGATCGTCACCGAGCACCAGACGGCTGGCCGGGGACGTCTGGACCGCACCTGGGAGACGCCGCCGCGCTCGGCCCTCACCTTCTCGGTGCTGCTCCGGCCGCCCGTGGCGCAGGTGCCCCCGGGGCGCTGGCCCTGGCTGCCGCTGCTCACCGGTCTGGCGGTCACCTCGGTCCTGCGCGAGGAGGGGTACGGCGCTGGCGTGAAGTGGCCGAACGACGTCCTGCTCCGCACCGCGGCCGGCGACGAGCGGAAGGTCTGCGGCATCCTCGTCGAGCGCGTCGAGACGTCCGACGGGCCGGCGGCGATCGTAGGGATCGGCCTCAACACCTCCTTGACGTCCGACGAGCTGCCGGTGCCGACGGCCACGTCCCTGATGCTCGAGTCGGGCTCCCCGGTGGACCGTTCGGCGGTGCTGCTGCACCTCCTGCGCGGGCTCTTCGGTCACTACGCGGACTGGGTGGCCGACCCGGAGGCGCTCCGGCCGGCGTACGCCACGGCGAGCCTGACCCTCGGCCGCGAGGTGCGGGCGGAGCTCCCGGGCGGGGGAGTCCTGATCGGGACGGCGACCCGCATCGACGAGCAGGGACGCATCGTCATCTCCACGGCAGAGGGCGAGCAGGCGGTCGGGGCCGGTGACGTGGTTCACCTCCGCGCTGCGGGGTAGTGACATGATGCGGCCGTGGGGATCTCCAGGAAGCTCCTGAACGAGGGCGAGACGGTCGTCCTGACCACCAGGACGCATGTCAAGGCACTCCTCCTGCCGCTGATCGTGCTCGTCATCGGTCTCGCGATGGGCGTGGCGGGTCAGATCGAGCTGCCGGGAGCCGCCGCCCTCGTGGTGTGGTTCCTCGCGGTCGTCGGAGTCCTGTGGTGGGTCGTGCGACCGGTGCTCATCTGGGCCTCGGCGACCTACACCGTGACGACCCGCCGCCTCATCACGCGCCGCGGCGTGATCACCCGCCGCGGGCACGACATCCCCCTGAGCCGGATCAGCGACGTCGCCTACGAGCTCGGCCCGATCGACCGTCTCCTCGGCTGCGGGACGCTCATCATCAGCGACGCCAGCACGCACGGGCAGGTGGTGCTCCACGACATCCCCGACGTCGAGGCGACGCAGCGCAAGCTCCATGAGCTCCTCGACGGCCTCGAGGACCGCGTGGGTGAGCGAGTCCAGCACGACGAGGGTGTCTGAGCCCGTGGTGGAACCGAGTCCCGAGGGCCTGCGCCTGACGGCGTCGGAAGTCGCCGAGCGTGCCGGCGTCACCGTCGACCAGGCCAAGAAGCTGTGGCGCGCGCTGGGCTTCCCGGAGTCAGGCGACGAGGCGTTCTACACCGAGGACGATCTCGGGGCGCTCTCGACGCTCTCGGACATCCTCGCCTCGGGCATCATCGACTTCGACGTCGCGGTCAACCTGACGCGGGGCGTGGGTCTGACCATGGCGCGGCTCTCCGACTGGGAGATCTCGGCCATGGTCCATCACCTCGAGTCGCTCGGCCGGCTCGACGACCGGCCCGGGCTGTCGCAGGTGACGGCGGCCGTCACCGACGAGTTCAACAAGCGCTTCGAGGGCCTTCTCACCTATGCCTGGAGGCGTCACATGAGCGCTGCGCTCGCGCGCCTCGAGGCATCGGAGGCCGAGGACCTCGGCACGACCCAGGTGACCGTGGGATTCGCTGACATCGTCTCGTTCACGGCGCTCTCGAACACGCTGACCCAGGAGAAGATCGGGGACCTGGTCGAACTGTTCGAGTCCCGCTGCGCCGACGTCATCGCCGTGCAGCAAGGTCGCGTCATCAAGAGTCTGGGCGACTCCGTGCTGTTCGTGAACGACGACCCGATCCGGGCCTACGACACCGCCGAGGGGATCATCAACGTCATCGGGCGCGATCCGCGCATGCCTGACGTACGGCTCGGGCTCGCCACCGGCTCGGTGGTCACCCGCCTCGGCGACGTGTTCGGGCCACCGGTCAACATGGCTGCCAGGCTGACGGCCGTCGCCAGGCGCAATCGGATCATCATCGACGAGACGACGGCTGCGCGGCTGCCCTCCGATCAGTTCGAGACCCGCCGACTTCCGGCGCGTCCCGTGCGGGGCTTCGGGATCGTCGAACCCGTCGCCGTCCGTCGGAACTGATGCCTGACACCTGAGCGAAACGAGTGGCATGAAGATGCCACTGGCAGGAACGAGCAAACCGGCGATCATTCGTCGATGGGCTGCCTACATTTTGCTTGTGATCCAGGTTCAGGACATTCGTCTCGACGCCGACGCCCGACGCGCCTGGCGCGGAGACGAGGAGATCAGGCTGTCGCGCAAGGAGTTCGACCTCCTGCACAAGCTCATCAGCAACGCCGGCACGATCGTCAGCCGCGACGAGCTCATGCAGGACGTCTGGGCGACGCGGTTCTGGACCTCGTCCAAGACCATCGACGTGCACTTGGGCTGGGTCCGCCGCAAGATCGGCGACGACAGTCGGCACCCCCACCTGATCACGACGGTGCGCGGCAAGGGCCTCCGCTTCGAGCTGGGGCCCGTGCCCGTCGCCTGAGGCACCGTCTGGGTTGCGCGAGCGGAGCGAGCGCGGTTCGACGCGGCACAACCGATAGCCTGTGCCGGTGTCAGCCCCCACCCTCGCCGTCATCGGCGGTGGCCAGCTCGCGCGCATGATGGCGCAGCCGGCCATCGCACTCGGACTGCCGCTGCGACTGCTCGCCGAGGCCGACGGAGTCTCGGCCGCGCAGGTCATCGGCGACCACGTCGTCGGCGACTACCGCGACCTGGACACCCTGCTGAAGGTCACCGACGGATGTGCGGCCGTGACCTTCGATCACGAGCATGTGCCGACGGAGCATCTCCACGCCCTGGAGCGGGCCGGCGTGGCGGTGCGCCCGGGCCCTGAGGCGCTCGTGTTCGCCCAGGACAAGGGCCTCATGCGGGAGCGGCTGGCCGAGCTCGGCGTGCCCTGTCCACGCAACAGCATCGTCGCGAGCGTCGAGGAGGTCGAGGCGTTCGGCTTCCCCTGCGTCCTCAAGACCACGCGGGGCGGGTACGACGGCAAGGGCGTGTGGCTGGTCCGCTCAACCGCCGACGCCGCGGAGCCCTTCGCGGTGGCCGCGCGCAGCGGCGTGCGCATCCTCGCCGAGGAGCTCGTCGACTTCCGCCGGGAGCTCTCCGCGATCGTCGCGCGCTCGCCGAGTGGTCAGGCGGCGTCATACCCGGTCGTGCAGACGACGCAGCGCGATGGCATCTGCCACGAGGTCGTCGCGCCCGCCCCGGATCTCTCCGACGAGCTCGCCGGTCAGGCCCAGTCGATCGCCCTGCGTGTGGCCGGCGAGCTGGGCGTCACGGGCATCCTCGCGGTGGAGCTCTTCGAGACGACCGACGGCCGGATCCTCGTCAACGAGCTCGCCATGCGGCCGCACAACACCGGTCACTGGACGCAGGACGGCGCCGAGACCTCGCAGTTCGAGAACCATCTGCGGGCCGTCATGGACCTGCCCCTCGGCTCGCCGGCGCCCCGACAGGGCTGGACGGTGATGGTGAACATCCTCGGTGGTGAGAACCCGGATGCCGGCCGGCTCTTCGACGGGTTCCCGCATGCGCTCGCCCGCGACCCGCACCTCCGGGTGCACCTCTACGGCAAGGAGCTGCGCCCCGGCCGGAAGGTCGGGCACGTCAACACCTACGGCGAGGACCTCGAGGACTGCCTCGAGCGGGCGCGGCACGCAGCCGCCTGGTTCGCCGGCGACCTGGGCAACGAGAGCGAGTGACGGTGGTGGGCATCGACGAGGTCGGCCAAGGCGCGGCCGTCGGAATCGTGATGGGCTCGGACTCGGACTGGCCGGTGATGCGAGCTGCGGCGGAGGCGCTGACGGAGTTCGGCATCTCCTACGAGGCCGACGTCGTCTCGGCGCACCGCATGCCCGAGGAGATGATCGACTACGGCAAGCGCGCCCACGAGCGTGGACTCTCGGTCATCATCGCCGGAGCAGGCGGAGCGGCCCACCTCCCGGGCATGCTGGCCGCAGTGACGCCGCTGCCGGTGATCGGCGTACCCGTGCCGCTGAAGTATCTCGACGGCATGGACTCGCTGCTCTCCATCGTGCAGATGCCGGCCGGCGTCCCGGTCGCCACGGTCTCGATCGGCAACGCGCGCAACGCAGGTCTCCTCGCCGTCCGCATCCTGGCGGCGACCGACCCGGCGCTGCAGGCCAAGGTCGTCGAGTTCCAGGGTTCGCTCAAGGCAGCCGCGCACGCGAAGGGTGAGGTCGTCCGACGCGAGGCGCACCGCGACTGACCCCGACTCGACGGTCCTCGCGCCTCAGCCGAGGAACGAGTCTGCGGTGGTAGCGACCTCCGCGCCGTCGTGGTCTTCACCCTGGCTCGGTCCCCGTCGAGGCGCATGGCAAACGGCAACGTGCCCTTCACATGGCCGGCCGCGGGCCGGTTACCGGGCAGGCATGACGACGACACCCGTCCCTCCGACCGAGCCCGGCACGGATCCCTACCCCGGCGGGATCCCTGAGCCCGGACCCGACATCCCCGACCCGACGCCCGGCCCCGACCCGATGCCCGAGCCGAAGCCGGACGCGCAGCCGCCCGAGCCGCCGGACTGACGCGCTGGCGAGCCGCCGGGCCCTCAGGTCCTTGACTCAGGGACGCCTGGCCCACTCGATCGCGGGGCAGGTGTCCATCACCATGCGCAGGCCGGCGGCCGTCGTGCGCTCGAAGGCGTCATGGTCGACCACGCCGAGCTGGAACCACACCGCCTGTGCGCCGATCTGGACGGCCTCGTCGGCGAACTCACCGGCCGCCTCGGAGCGGCGGAAGACATCGACCACGTCGATCGGGAACGGCACGTCGGCCAGGGTCGCGTAGGCCTTCTCGCCGAGCACCTCGAGACTCCCCGACGCCGCGGCGGGGTGGATCGGGACGATCCGCTTGCCGCGTCGCTGCAGGAGGTCGGCGATCGAGTACGCCGTCCGGCTCGGGTCGCCCGAGAGTCCGACGACCGCCCAGGTCTTGCAGTCGTCCAGCATGAAGTGGATCGCCTCGGGGTCGAGCCAGGGCCTCATGGTCCCAACCGTAGCCCGGGACCCTGAAAGGTAAAGTCAGGACTACCAAACGGTAGCGGATGGTCACAGAATCCCCTCAGGTATCGACGTCGTCTCGGCGTCCCGGGGGAGGAACTCATGTCACACAGGCTTCGCCTGCTCGGCTCGGGACTCAGCGCCGCCCTGGTCGCAGGTGCGCTCGCGGCCGCGCCGACACCGGCGGGCGCTGCGGCGCATCCTGTCGCGATCTACTCCTGCGTCCCGACGCTGGGTGGCGTCGTGCCGGTGACGCTGCCGCCGGTCGACATGCCGGTGAACCTGGACGTCCTCGACAGTGTCACGGTCCCTGTCGGCGGAACGTTGGGGCAGATCTCGGGGACGCTCGGCGTTCAAGGTCTGCTCTCGTCGCTGGGCGGTGCCGCGAGCAGCCTTCTCGGCGCCGGTGGTCTGGCGGTCACGCTCGCCGGTGACACCTACCAGGGCGCCGTGGCCTCGAGCGGTGCCGTGTCGGTCCCGGCACTTCCGGTGCCTGACACCGCGGGGAGCTTCCCGGTCACACTGCCCCCGTCGCTGACCGTCCACGGTCTCCTGGGCACGGCGAGCTGCACGATCAAGGGCGCCGACGACGTCATCACGACGCTGCTGGTCACCGCTCCCGCGAACCCCGGGGGCCCGGGCACCGACGGCGGCGGCCGTGGACCGGTCACCCCCGGCGGCGGCTCGGAGGCGGTCGTCAACCCGTCGAGGCCCAACCCGTGCGTGACCGCGCCTCGCGCCCGTGCGGGGCAGCGCCCGACGAAGCTGTCGGCGAAGGCGGGCAAGGTCTCCTGGAAGCGGCGGCCGTCGGTGAAGGTCGCTGCGACGTCGCGCCGCAAGCCCGCCCGCGGCACGGTCATCGCCTGCTACGGAGCCATGAAGATCGGGCAGCGCAACCTCCGCCACGGCAAGGCCACCCTGCGGACCTTGCGGTTCTACCCCGGCCACTACTGGGTCAAGCTCGTCTACCTCGGCGGCGGCAAGGCACGCCCCAAGACCCGCATGGTCGCTCTGCGCGTCAAGGGCTGAGGGCCCGCGGTCTCCCGCCGCCGGGTCGACCGGCCGACGTTTCCGCGGTGGGCAGGCCCCAGGAGGACTGCGGCTGGGTACTGACGTCTCATGGCGGTGCAATCCGAGGTCGGTCGGCTGCAGGAGGTCATCCTGCATCGGCCGGGGCGCGAGCTGGAGCGACTGACGCCGGGCAACAAGGACGACTACCTCTTCGACGAGGTCGTCTGGGTGGAGCGGGCACAGCACGAGCATGACGGCTTCGCTGCGACGCTGCGGGCCCTCGACGTCAAGGTGCACCTGCTCACCGACCTGCTGAGCGAGACGTTGGCGGTGCCCGAGGCCCGCAAGCATGTGCTCGACCGGGCGCTCGACGAGCGCGTCCACGGGCCGCTGGCGCTCGACTCGCTCTACAACCTCCTCGCCGGGATGGACGCCCCGACGGCCGCGCAGCACCTCGTCGCAGGGATGTCGAAGCGCGAGCTCCTCGAGCACGTCGAGGAGCCGCCGTCACTGGTGGTGCGCGGCATGGGGATGGACGACATGCTCGTCGCCCCGCTGCCCAACCATCTCTTCACGCGCGACCCGTCGGCGTGGATCTATGGCGGGGTGAGCGTCAACGCCATGCGCAGGCGGGCGCGGATGAGGGAGACACTGCACTATGAGGCGATCTACCGCTGGCATCCGCGGTTCTCAGACGCCGTGCCGCGGTGGACCGACGGTGCGGTCGACGCGCCGGCGAGTCTCGAGGGCGGCGACATCCTGGTGCTGGGCGGAGGAGCGCTGCTCGTCGGGATGAGCGAGCGGACCACGCCGCAAGGCATCGAGCGGATGGCGCTGAGGCTCTTCGCCCGCGGTGCCGCCGAGCGGATCGTGGCACTGGCCCTGCCCCGGCAGCGGGCGTTCATGCACCTGGACACGGTCATGACGATGGCCGACGAGCGGACCTTCGTGACGTTCGCCGGGCTCGGCGACCGGCCCGCCTACACGATCGAGCCAGGCGACAACGACAAGGAGCTGGCCATCACCGTTCATCCGCCCGAGCGGATGCGCCACACGATCGCCTCGGCGCTCGGCCGGGACGACGTTCGCTTCCTTGCGCCGGCGCACGACGACCACACGGCTGCGCGGGAGCAGTGGGACGACGGCTGCAACCTGCTCGCCGTGCGTCCTGGGGTCGTCATCGCCTACGAGCGCAACGTCGCGACGAACACGATGCTGGAGCGGCATGGGATCGAGGTCGTGGCCATCCAGGGCAGCGAGCTCGGCCGCGGCCGCGGCGGACCCCGGTGCATGAGCTGTCCGGTCGAGCGGGCCGCGGCCTCGTGAGAGGAGGCGTCCGCACGGCTCTTCAGCCGTGGCCGATCGGCTGCCTGCGTCGGACCCTCACCCCATCACACGCCTGAGTGCCCCGAACCGCAGCAGCGTGGTGACTGCGTTGGCCAGCACCAGCACGGTCAGCTCCGCGGCCCGGCTCGGGCTCGTCGCCCAGCTGTGCAGCAGGGCAAGTGAGCCGCAGGTGAGCGCCAGTCCGACCGCGAACGCCGCCAGCCCCGCGGCGTGATGTCGCACGACGCCGCGACGTGCCCTGATGCCGAAGGTCAGACGTCGGTTCACCGCGGTGTTGGCGACCGTGGTGACGAGCAGCGCGAGCAGGTTGGCGGCCTGAGCCCCGAACGGCAGCCGCAGTCCGAGGTAGAGCACCAGGTACGCGAGCGTGCTGAACAACCCGATCGCCGCGAACATGACGACCTGGGCCGGCAGCCCCGCATCGGGCTGTCGGGTCGGCACGACCCGGTCCACGTCGATCCGGTCGACCGCGATCCGACCTGAGGCGAGGCCGGTGAACAGGCGGCGAACGCCGCGCAGGTCGTCGAGGGCCGTTGTGACGATGTCGACCCGGGAGTCCGGGTCGTCGTTCCAGTCGACCGGGACCTCGTGGATCCGCAGGCCGGCCTCCTCGGCGAGCACGAGCAGCTCGGTGTCGAAGAACCAGCCTCCGTCCTGGACCTGGGGCACCAGTCGCTCGGCCACGTCGCGACGGATCGCCTTGAAGCCGCACTGGGCGTCGCTGAAGGAGGTCGCCAGCACGCCACGCAGCAGGAGGTTGTAGCAGCGCGAGATGATCTCCCGCTTGGGCCCACGCACGACGCGGCTGCCGCGCGCGAGGCGGCTGCCGATCGCGAGGTCGGAGTGCCCGCTGAGCAAGGGGGCGACCAGGGGCGCGATGGCCCGTAGGTCGGTGGACAGGTCGACGTCCATGTAGCCGACCACCTCGGCGGTCGACGTCGCCCAGGCGGCCTTGAGCGCCCGCCCGCGGCCCTTGTCCGCCAGGTGCAGCGCGCGCACCCTCGGGAGCGCGGCCGCCAGCTCTTCCGCGACGCGCCACGTCCCGTCCGTGCTCGCGTTGTCGGCGATGACGATTCGGCAGCGATAGGGGAGCCCACACAGGTAGTCGTCAAGACGTCGCACGGACCGCTCGAGGACGTGCTCTTCGTTGTGGACGGGGATCACCAGCTCCACCGCGGTGGCGATGGCGAGCGTGTCGTCCGCCCACGGCTCCCGGGCGAGCGCCGTCACGAGCTGACCCCCGTCGTGGCGTCGCCGGAGGCGTTCGGCGAGCCCGACGCCGGCTGGGTGAGGTCGTAGACCGTCACGCCGTCGACCGTCTTCGCGGTGAAGCTCTCGCTCACCCATGTCGCGATCTGCGACGCCTGGGTCAAGGAGCCACCCTGTCCGCCGCGCATGCCGCCCATCCGGCCCATCGCGCCCGTCCCGCCTATCCCTCCGCCGCTGATGAAGTAGTGGACCTTGGCCTCGGCGACGTAGGACTGGAACTGGGCGAGCGTGGGGCTGCCCGCAGTGCCGTTGAAGCCGCCCATCGCCATGACCGGCTCGCCGGTGGCCAGCTGGTAGCTCGCGGCGCTCTGGGCGCCGGTCGTCGCTGCGACCCAGGTGTAGCTCCCGGCGTCGTCGAGCAGCATCGCCTTCAGGTCGGAGGAGACCGTCGAGCCCCCGAGGACCCCGCCCAGGCCGCCACCTCGAGGCATGCCGCCCGTCCGACCACCGACGACGCCGCCGGGAGCGCCGTTCGGGCGAGCACCTGGCTGCCCACCGGGGAGGCCACGCAGGCCGCCGGGGAAGCCACCTGGTCCGCCCTGCCGACCGAAGCCGCCGCCGGGACCGCCCCTGGAGCTCACCGGACCGGCCGTCACGATCGAGCCGGTGTGCGGCGTCACCACCGTGTCGACGGCGTACGCCGCCGGCCCGGTCAACCCGCTGACGAGCACGACGCCCAGCACGCCTGCGGTCAACGCGTGGCTCAGGCGGTCGGCCACCAGCAGCGCGGCGGTCGTGGTAAAGCCGGAGACGAGGACGACCCATCGCAGGGCGTCATACGGCTGCTGCCCGGACTGTCCGAGCAGCGTGAACGCCCACGCGGTCGAGGCGAGCACGGCCGCGATCAGGACCAGCCGGGCGGCGAGCAGTCGACGCTCCCGCCAGACGGCCACCCAGCCGAGCACGGCGGTGCCGGCGATCCACGGGGCCAGAGCGACGGTGTAGTAGTCGTGGTAGATGCCGGCCATGAAGGAGAACACGCCCGCCGTCGTGATCATCGCGAGGCCGTTGAGAAGCAGCGCCGCGCGCAGCCCGTCGGTGCGCGGGGCGCGGCCGCGGAAGGCGACGCCCGCCACTGCGAGCATGAGGGCCGCGGGCATCAGCCAGCTGACCATGCCGCCCGAGACGCCCTGGAAGATGCGCAACGGGCCGACCCCGCTGCTGAAGCCGCCGTTGCCGAGGCCACCCGTCTCGGCGCCGGTGATCCGCCCGAGCCCGTTGTAGCCGATGACGAGCTGGAGGATCGAGTTGTCGGTGGAGCCGTCGATGAAGGGCCGTGCGGAGGCGGGGACCAGCTCGACGATCGCGATCCACCATCCGGCGCTGGCGACCAAGGCGGCGAAGGCTCCGAGGAGGTGCAGCAGCCGACGTCGCAAGGACGTCGGTGCCGCGAGCAGGTAGACGAGAGCGAAGGCCGGCAGGACCAGGAACGCCTGCAGCATCTTGGTGAGGAAGGCGAGGCCCACGAGGGCGCCGGCGAGGACCAGCCAGCGGCCGCGGGCCGCCTCCGCCGCCCGCAGCGTCGCATAGCCGGCCGCGACGAGCAGGAACAGCAGGAGCGCGTCGGGGTTGTTGAAGCGGAACATGAGGGCGGCCGACGGTGTCAGCGCTGTGGCCGCGCCGGCCACGAGGCCCGCGGCGTGGCCACCGGTGCGGCATACGCCGGCGTAGACGAGACCGACCGTGGCGACGCCGAGGAGCGCTTCCGGCACGAGGACGCTCCACGGGCTGAGCCCGAAGAACCGGACGGAGAGGTCCATCAGCCAGAGTGCGGCCGGTGGCTTGTCCACGGTGATCGAGTTGCCGGCGTCGAGGGATCCGAAGAAGAAGGCCTTCCAGCTCTGCGACCCGGCCTGCGCGGCCGCGGAGTAGAAGGAGTTGGCGTAGCCCGACTCCGACAGCGTCCACAGGTAGAGGACGCCGGTGCCGGTGAGCAGGGCGAGGAGCGAGCCGTGACGGCCCCACCTGGACCAACGCTCGGGTACGGCGGTCGGCGCCCCTGCCTGGGGAGAAGGGGTGAGGAGTGTGGTCATGTCGACACGGTCACGGCTCGAACTGTGGTGCCGGTTCCGTCGTCCTGTGCACCGTCTGTGCATGGCGACACGTCCCGTCGGGCGTTTCGGTCCGCATCCCGCTGCGCACCGGTCAGGACATGACCGTCTCCTGGACCGACTTCCTCGCCTTCGGTGTGACGGCCTGTGTGACCGCGCTGGCCGTCGTCGTGCTCGGCACTGTCGTCTTCCGAGTCGCGGCTCGATACTGGTCGCGCGGCAGCATGCTCGCGCGGAGCGTGCGCAAGCCGTTCCGCGTCTTCGCGGGGGTGGTCGCCGTCGCGGTGGCGGTCTCCCGCACGCCGTACGGCGCGTGGGAGTGGTGGCCCGCGGTGCAGCACACGATGAGGATCGCCATCGTCGCATCGGGCGCCTGGCTCCTCGGCGCGATGCTCATCTACATCGAGGACGTCAGCCTGCGACGCCACCGCACCGACGTCCCCAACAACCTCACGGCCCGCCGGCTGCGGACCCAGGTGCTCCTCCTGCGCCGGCTGACGGTGGTCGCGGTCATCATCCTTGCCATCGCGGTGGCGCTCTTCACCTTCCCGGGGGTCCGCACCTTCGGCGCCAGCCTGCTGGCCTCGGCGGGCGTGATCTCCGTCATCGTCGGCATCGCCGCCCAGTCGTCACTGGCCAACGTCTTCGCTGGCATGACGATCGCCTTCAGCGACATGCTCCGCATCGACGACGCCGTCATCGTCGAGGAGCAGTGGGGCTGGGTCGAGGAGATCACGCTCACCTACGTCGTGCTGCGTCTGTGGGACGACCGGCGGCTCATGCTGCCGTCGACCTACTTCACCCAGAACCCCTTCGAGAACTGGACCCGGCATGCCTCCGAGCTCCTCGGTGCCGTCGAGCTCGACGTCGACTGGCGGGTCGACACCCAGGCGATGCGTGCGGCTCTCGACCGCATCCTCGCCGACACCGAGCTCTGGGACGGCCGGGTGAAGGTGCTGCAGGTGACCGACGCGCTGGCCGGCTACGTGCGGGTGCGGGTCCTCGTCACGGCGCGCGACGCGCCGACGCTCTTCGACCTGCGCTGCCACGTGCGCGAGCAGCTCGTCGGGTGGCTCCAGCGCCACGACGAGGACGCCCTGCCGCGCACCCGCACCGAGCTGGTCGAGTCGAGCAGCCACCCGTACCTGCGGCAGCCCGCCAGCGGCTCCGGTCTCTTCACCGGCGACCCCGTCGCCGAGGGACGTGCCGCCCGTGCGGGTGGCAGCGGGGACGGCGCCCCAGGAGCCTACGACTCCTCGTCCTCGTCGTCGGGGTCGACCAGCTCCTCGCGGCGCTCGGAGTCGAGGTAGAGCTCGCGATCGTCGGCCTCCTCGGACTCCAGGGTGTCGACCGCGTCGCCCTCCCAGATGCCCTCAGCAGGGTCGACACGGGTCTCCGGCTCGAACTCCTCAGGCTGACTCGTCATGAGGTCGAACCTACTCGTCCGGGAACACCCGCGGGAGGTCCGAGGGGGTCACCCGGTCACCGACTTCGGCAGCCCGGACGGCGTGCAGAGACCCTTCGGGATGTCCTGGGTCCTGTCGGCGATGACGTAGTCGAACATGCGCTTGGCCCGCGCACGGTCCCAGTGGATGTACATGTCGGAGATCGGCACGCCGCAGGTCAGCGCGGACCCGTTCGACACGGACTTGAACGCCCACCCGAACCTCGCGATGTCGAGGGTGCTCATGTCCTTGCCGACCGCGATCCCGGCGGCGGCGTCCTTGAGCCCGCTGAGCTTGAACGGGTTGAGCAGCGTGCTGGGAGTGGCGACCTTCTTGCCGATCTGCCCGATCACCTCCGACTGCGCCTCGCCGCGGCCGAGGTCTCCGAGCTTCTGGGCGTGCCGCGACCGCGAGTAGGCCAGCGCCTTCACGCCGTCGGCGGGCTGGCAGCCCTTCTTCACGTGGAGGTTCGCGAGCGGGTCGTTCATGTTCGTCGTCGGGCAGATCGTGATGCCGCCGACACCGTCGACCAGGTTGACCAGGCCGCCCATGCCGATCTCGACATACCCGTCGATCCGGATGCCGGTGTCCTGCTCGATCGTCTTGACGAGGAGCTTCGGGCCGCCGTAGGCGAAGGCCGCGTTGATCTTCGTGCTGCCGTGCCCCGGGATCGGCACGTAGGAGTCGCGCGGGATCGTCATCAGCAGGTTCGGGCCGCTGCCGGTGTGGAGCAGCTTGATGGTGTCGGTGCGCTGACCGACGTCGCCGCCGGTGTGCAGCTTCCTGCGCTCGGCCTTCGAGAGGCCCTTGCGGGAGTCGCTCGCCACCACGAGGTAGGTCGTGCCGGGCTGGTCGGCCGGTCGAGCACCCTCGGGCTCCCAGGCCACGCGGGTCAGCGCCTTCGGGAACGACAGGCCGACCCACAGCAGGCTGACGACCCAGATCAGCACGAGCAGGTAGACCACGCGGCGGACCGTCTTGAACGTGAGGCCGCGGCCACGACCGCCTCCCGCCGGGCTGTTCCTCTCCCCGGGGGCGGGCGCGAGCGGGGGAGCCGCGGGCGGCCGAGGCGCGCGTTGGTCAGAGGTACGGCGGGCCTGTGTCGGGTCGGCCTGCCGAGCCCGGGTCTGTGCGCGCGGCTGGACCGGGATGGCACGCGTCGCCTCAGGCTTCTCGGAGGCGCTGCCGCGGCCTCGGCCGCCGTAGAGCCAGTCGAAGTCAGGGCCCTCGCCTGAGGTGCCGGGACGGTCTGCCATGGCGTCGAAGGTACCGGCCGTCCCCAGTCGGGACCGACTCGACGAGCGCAGGCGTGTCGCTGCGCGGCGTGACCGGTGTGACTGGTGATACTGGCGAGGCACCGCCTGATCTTCCCCGTCTCGCGCAGACTGCACAGAGAGCCACCCATGTCGCAGCTCCGGCCCCTCCCCACCGCCCGCACCACCTGCGCCGACCGTGCGGCTCGCGTCCGCTACCGGCGGGCGTTCGCGCTCCTCGTGATGACACTCGTCCTCCCCGGCTCGGCTCAGATCATCGCCGGCAACGCCCGCATCGGCCGCATTGCCCTCCGGGTGTGGATCGGCCTGCTGCTGGTGGCTGCCGGGTCGCTCGTGATGACCGCCGTCGACCACGAGCGCGCCCTGCGCACGTTCGCCGACCCGTCGGTCCTCGAGGTGCTCCGGCTCGGCCTGATGGGCCTCGCCGTCGCATGGGCTGCCCTGCTGGTCGACGCCTGGCGGATCGGCCAGCCGCTCTCGCTCCTGGTCGGCCACCGACGCGTCCTGCTCGGCGTCAACGGGGCGATGTGCCTGGTCGTGGCCGGAGTGCTCCTCTTCAGCTCACACACCGTCGGTGTGATGCGCAGCACCATGCTCGCGACCTTCGCCGGCAGCGAGGTCTCGGGCGCCCACGACGGGCGCTTCAACGTCCTGCTCATCGGCGGCGACAGCGACGGCGGCAAGACGCGCTGGGGTCTGCGCACCGACTCCATGACGATCGCCTCCATCGATGCACGCACCGGCAAGACCGTGCTCATCGGCCTGC
The DNA here is from genome assembly GCF_054653495.1 of Nocardioides sp. AN3. NCBI lineage: Bacteria > Bacillati > Actinomycetota > Actinomycetes > Propionibacteriales > Nocardioidaceae > Nocardioides > Nocardioides sp. AN3. Next base: position 255,897 of record NZ_BAAIGC010000005.1, on the reverse strand, counting down.
CGCGCAACATGTCGGACTTCCCCTTCGAGAAGGGCTCGGTCCTGCGCCGGCAGTTCCCGCAGGGCTACCGCTGCGCCGGGTGCTACCTGAACTCGCTGAGCACCTGGGCCGGCGACCACCCCGACCTCTTCAAGGGATACGACGACCCGGGGATCGAGGCGACGATCGAGGGCATCGAGGGCATCACCGGTCTCAAGATCAACTACTGGACGATGGTCAACCTCTCGGGCTTCCAGGGGCTCGTCGACGCGGTCGGCGGCGTGAGGCTCAACGTCCGTGAGGCCATCCCGGTCGGCATCCCCGGCGACAAGTTCTACACCCATCTCAAGCCGGGCGTGCGCAAGCTGAACGGCTGGGAGACGCTCTGGTATGCCCGCGCCCGGCACGACTCCGACGACTACTCGCGGATGGCTCGGCAGAAGTGCGTGATGAGCGCGATGCTCTCGCAGGTCAGCCCTCAGACCGTGCTGACGCACTTCGACCAGATCGCCAAGGCCGGATCGGCGATGGTCTCCACCAACATCCCCGCCAGCGAGGTCGGCACGTTCGTCTCGCTGGCGCTGAAGGCGAAGAGCCAGAAGATCGCGACCGTCTCGCTCGTGCCGCCCGCGATCGTCACGGCTCACCCCGACATCGCCAAGGTCCGCCAGATGGTCACGACGGCCATCGACCGGGCCGAGGGCGTGAAGCCGCCGAAGGCCGCAGCCTCGCGCAAGGCGGCTGCGGGCACGTCGGCGGGCAGTGGCCGCACAGGCGGCTCGGGCGGCACGTCCGGCAGCGGTGGCTCCTCGTCTGCGGCGCCGTCCGGCCAGCCCGAGGTCGTCACCGGCGGCTCGATCGGCTCCTTGAAGACCGGCTACGCGGCGAACCAGTCCGACGACCTCGCCGCGGCCTGCTGAGGACGCCCTTTCGGGTCTCCGGTCCGTCCACACCTAGGGTTGCTCGCGTGACGCACCCCCAGTCCGGCGCCCGCGACGACCCGGAGCGCGGCCCCGGTCTCGGCACGGGCCCGGGCACCGCGCGCCGGATCGTCGCCGTCGTCGTCACCTACAACCGGCTTCCCCTCCTCCAGCGGCTGCTGGAGCGTCTCGACGCCGTCCGGGCCGTGGACGAGGTCCTGGTCGTGGACAACGCCTCGACCGACGGGACCTCGGAGTGGCTGGCGAGCCTGGAGCCCGGCGCGGAGGGCGCCGACGGTCACCACGAGCGCCGGGTGCTCGGTCGGACCCTGGCGACCAACACCGGAGGCGCCGGCGGGTTCGCCGAGGGAGTCGCCTGGGCCGTCGACCGCGGCGCTGACCTGGTCTGGCTCATGGACGACGACGGCGTGCCAGCCCCCGACTGCCTCGAACGGCTGCTGGAGCGAGGTGGGCTCGACTTCTGGGGGCCGGTCGTCGTCAACGAGGCCGCCCCCGAGCGGTTGGTCTTCCCGATCCGGCTCCCTGGCGGGACTCGGGTCGTGCACGACGTCGCCGCGGTCGAGCACGCGGCGAGCGGGTCGGCCGGCGGTGTCATCGAGGGCATCGTCATCCCGTTCAACGGCGTCCTCGTCACGCGCGGGCTCGTCGAGCGGATCGGCGTCCCGCGTGCCGACTTCTTCATCTGGGGTGACGACCATGAGTTCCGCCTCCGGGCTGAGGCGGCCGGCGCACGCATCGCGACCGTCGCGGCGGCACGGTTCCTGCACCCGTCGGTGGGCAGTCTCGGGACGCCGATGATGTTCGGGGCCACGACCTACAACCACTCGCCCTCCGACCTGAAGCACTACTGCATGGCGCGCAACAACCTCCTCAACCAGCGCGACTACCAGGGCTGGCCGCACGCCCTGGCGTTCGTGGCGAAGACGGCGTGGTTCTACCTCTTCACGCGGCCGTCCCTGGGACGTCTGGTCCTGAGTGCGCGGGCCATGTACGCCGGCCTGCGTGGCGACTTCACCGGACACGAGAGGTTCCTGCGATGACCGAGACCGTCGCGGTCGTCGTCGTGACCTACAACCGGGCGGCGCTGCTGGAGCGGCTGCTCGCGGGTCTGGCGGCGCTGGACCGGCCCGCCGACGCGGTGATCGTGGTGGACAACGCCAGCACGGACGAGACCCCGGCGGTCCTCGGGTCGAGCACGCTGGCGGGGCTGCGCGTCATCACCAGCCCGGAGAACCTCGGGGGAGCCGGGGGCTTCCACGCCGGCGTGAAGGCCGCGTACGACGCAGGCTTCGACCGGATCTGGCTGATGGACGACGATGTGGTCCCCGCGCCGGACTGCCTCGACGTGCTGCTCGCGGCCGGGCCGGGGGACGCCGACTGCGTCATGGCGGTGCGGGAGGGCCCCGACGGCAGTCTCATCGAGCTGGCCGCCACGCGCTTCGACCTGCGCAACCCGCTCGCGATCAAGCCGAAGAAGGCGAGCGTGATGAGCACCTACCCGGACCGGGCCAGCATGCCGGAGCGGGTGGAGCTCGCGAACGTCGCCTTCGAGGGGTTCATGGTCACGCGGCGCGTGGTCGAGGCGATCGGGCTTCCCGACGCGTCGTATTTCATCTTCTACGACGACGTCGACTACGCCCTGCGGGCCCGACGCGCCGGGTTCCGCATCTGGGCGGTCCGTGACGCGCGCCTCGTGCGCCAGCTCGACTTCAGCCAGCAGCACGACCTGAGCAGCTGGAAGGGGTTCTATATGTACCGCAACCTGTTCGTCGTCCACCTGCGCTACGGGGAGAACGTCCTGGTGCGGGCGAAGCCGTGGGCGATCGCCGCCGCCGTCACGCTGCTCGCCCTCGTCCGGGGCCGCCGCGGTGAGGCGCGCAACGTGATCCGCGCCATCCGGTCGGCGCGTGGAATGCGGAGCCTTCCCTCCACGTCCGTAGACTGAGCGACCGTGTCAACCGAACTTCCCGATCTCCTCGTCGTCGGCTCCGGCTTCTTCGGCCTGACCGTCGCCGAGCGGGTCGCCTCCGAGCTCGACAAGAAGGTGCTCATCCTCGAGCGCCGCTCCCACCTCGGCGGCAACGCCTACAGCGAGCGCGAGCCCGAGACCGGCATCGAGGTGCACACGTACGGCGCGCACCTGTTCCACACGAGCAACGAGCGCGTGTGGGAGTACGTCAACCGGTTCACGACGTTCACGAGCTACCAGCACCGGGTCTTCGGGAAGTACGACGGCCAGGTCTACTCCCTGCCGATGAACCTCAACCTCATCAACGTCTTCTTCGGGCGCAGCCACACGCCCGAGGAGGCTCGGGCGCTGATCGCGGAGCAGGCCAGCGAGATCCGCACCGAGGACGCGCAGAACCTCGAGGAGAAGGCGATCTCGCTCATCGGGCGCCCCCTCTACGAGGCGTTCATCAAGGCCTACACGGCCAAGCAGTGGCAGACCGACCCCAAGGAGCTGAGCCCCGACATCATCACGAGGCTCCCCGTCCGCTACAACTTCGACAACCGCTACTTCAACGACACCCACGAGGGCCTGCCGACCGACGGCTACACCGCGTGGCTGGAGCGGATGGCGGACCACCCGAACATCGAGGTCAGGCTCGAGACCGACTTCTTCGACGTCGCGGAGGGGTACAAGGGCAAGGTGCCGATCGTCTACACCGGTCCGGTGGACGAGTACTTCGGCAACAGCGAGGGCCGGCTCTCCTGGCGCACCGTCGACCTGGAGCCTGAGGTGCTCGACGTCGACGACTTCCAGGGCTGCTCGGTGATGAACTACAACGACGCCGACGTGCCCTGGACCCGCATCCACGAGTTCAAGCACTTCCACCCCGAGCGCACCCATCTGCCGGGCAAGACGGTGATCGTGCACGAGTTCAGCCGCTTCGCCGAGGACGACGACGAGCCGTACTACCCGATCAACACGCACCTGGACCGGGCGAAGCTGCTCAAGTACCGCGACCTCGCCCGCCAGGAGCCGATGGTGCTCTTCGGCGGCCGGCTGGGCACCTATCAGTATCTCGACATGCACATGGCGATCGGATCGGCGCTGTCGATGTACGACAACAAGATCAAGCCGCACTTCACAGACGGCGCCGCGTTCGCCTCGGGAGGGATCGCCGAATGACCGCCACCACCACTCGCGGCTCCGGGACGGACACCGGGACCGTGACCCGCCTGCTCCAACGGCAGGTCATGCCCGTCGACCGCGAGCTCGACGCGATCGCGCTCTACGTCGACGTGGAGGAGCCTCGGCTCGACGCGAGCAAGTACGAGATCGGCGGCAACAAGGCCGCCAAGGACCTCAACAACGCCGCGATCCGGCAGTCGACCTCGACCGGCCGGACGGTGCACCCCGACCAGATCGTCTCGCGCACGGCGTTCCGCGTGCCGCTGGGGGAGAAGGTCTCCTTCGGCGCCTACTTCAACGCCTTCCCCGCCAGCTACTGGCGTCGGTGGACGGTGGTCACCGACGTCACTCTCACGCTCACCGTCAAGGGCGAGGGCGCCAGCGTCATCGTCAACAAGTCGACGGCCGACGGCCGCTCGCAGAAGGTCGACTCGGCAGGAGTCGACGGCGAGCGCGCGGTCCTGACCTTCGACCTCTCCCTCAAGCCGTTCGTCGACGGCGGGTGGTACTGGTACGACGTCGTCGCCGGCACCTCCGACGCCGTCGTCGAGTCCGCCGAGTGGACCGCGCAGGTCCCAGCCGACCGCGCTCAGCACGGGACCGTCGACATCGCGATCACCACGATGCTGGCCGACATGAGCGCCCAGCTCCTGGGACAGCTCGGCGACGCCGAGGAGCTGGCGCCCTACCTCGACACCGTCTTCGTGATGGACCAGGGCAAGGACAAGGTCACCGACAGCGAGTTCTTCCCGGCCGCCGAGAAGGGCCTGGGCGGCAAGCTCCGGGTCATCGAGCAGGGCAACCTCGGCGGGTCCGGCGGCTACGCCCGCGGCCAGCTGGAGTCGCTGCGCAAGGGCACGGCGACGTACACGATGATGATGGACGACGACGTCGTCTGCGAGCCGGAGGGCATCATCCGTGCCGTCACCTTCGGCGACCTGTGCCGGCGGCCGACGATCGTCGGTGGGCACATGTTCAGCCTCTACGCCAAGAGCCGGCTGCACAGCTTCGGCGAGATCGTCCAGCCGTGGCGGTTCTGGTGGCAGACGCCGCTCGACGGCTACAGCGACTGGGATCTGGCGGCCCGCAACATCCGCTCGTCGCGGTGGCTGCACAAGCGGGTCGACGTCGACTTCAACGGCTGGTTCATGTGCCTGGTCCCGCGTGAGGTCATCGCCGAGATCGGCCTGTCGCTGCCGCTCTTCATCAAGTGGGACGACTCCGAGTACGGGCTGCGTGCGAAGGAGGCCGGCTACCCGACGGTGACGTTCCCGGGCGCCGCCGTGTGGCACATCCCGTGGGGCGACAAGAACGACGCGGTCGACTGGCAGGCCTACTTCCACCTGCGCAACCGCTTCATCGCCGCGCTGCTGCACTCGCCCTATCCCAAGGGCGGACGGATGATCCGAGAGAGCCTGAACCACCAGATCGCGCACCTGGTCTCGATGCAGTACTCGACGGCGGAGCTGCGCCTGAAGGCCCTCGAGGACGTCCTCGCCGGTCCCGAGGCGCTGCACGGCATGCTGGCGACCAAGCTGGGCGAGGTGAACGCGTTCCGCAAGCAGTTCACCGATGCGCAGCTCCACTCCGACCGAGACGAGCTCCCGCCGGTGCGGCGGACGAAGCCGCCCAAGAAGGGGCGCGACATCGTCGAGGTGCCCGGCCGGATCTCGCAGCTGATCAGCGCCGGTGTCGCCCCCGTGCGGCACGCGATCAAGTCGCCGAGGGAGCTGTCGCGGCAGTTCCCCGAGGCTGAGATCCGCGCGCTGGATGCCAAGTGGTGGAAGCTGGCGTCGTACGACTCGGCCGTGGTGTCGATGAACGACGGCTCCTCCGCCGCCCTCTACCGGCGCGACCTGGGCACGTTCCGCGACCTGATGAAGCGCACCATCGCCGTCCACGAGCGCTACCGTCGCGAGTGGCCCGCTTTGGCACAGCGCTACCGTGCTGCGCTGAAGGACATCACCTCGCCGGAGGCCTGGGACGAGACGTTCCGGCCATGGGTCGAGACGAACGGTGACGAGCAGGAGACCCGCGGATGACGCAGACAAGCAACGCCACGGGCGCTGCGGCGCTCGTCGACCGGCACCAGCTGGCGCAGATGCCGCTGGAGTCGCCGGCGGCCAACCAGGGGCTGCTGGAGGTCTTCCGGCGTCGCTACGTGCTCCGGCTGCTGGTCAAGCGCGAGATCCAGGGCCGCTACGAGGGCTCGTTCCTCGGGTTCATGTGGTCCTACATCAACCCGCTGTCGCAGTTCTTCATCTACTGGTTCTTCATGGGCAAGCTCCTCGGGGCCAGCCACGGCTTCGAGAACTACCCCGTGCACATGTTCGCGGGTCTCATCATCACGCACTTCTTCACCGAGACCTTCGGGGCCGGCACCCGCTCCCTGGTGGGCAACAAGGGGCTGATCGCGAAGATGTCGGTGCCCCGGGAGATGTTCCCGGTGGCGACGATGCTGGTCTCGCTGTGGCACGTCGCGCCCCAGCTGCTGATCCTCATCGGGGTGTGCCTGATGAGCGGCTGGCATCCCGACGCGCTCGGCATGGTGGCCGCGGTGCTCGGCATCGTGATCTGCATGGTGCTCGGGACCGCTCTCGCCCTGCTGTTCAGCACCGCGAACGTGTTCTTCCGCGACTTCGGCAGCTTCGTGAGCATCATCAACAACTACATCCGGTTCAGCGTGCCGATGCTCTACCCGTACTCCCTGGTCAAGGACAACCTCCCGCACTGGCTGGCGCAGCTCTACCTGCTCGACCCGGTGGCGATCTCGGTGATCCTCTTCCAGCGCGCCTTCTGGCTCGGCACCACCGCCGACCCGGTGAGGATGGGGGCCAAGACGCTTCCGGAGCACCTGTTCGTCTGGGCCGGCGTCGACCTCGGCATCGCGCTCATCGCCTTGCTGGTCGCGCAGATCGTCTTCCAGAAGTTCGACAACAAGATCCCGGAGCGGCTCTGATGACGACGTCGATCAAGGTGGAGCACGCGACGAAGATCTTCACCAAGCGCTACCACAAGACCTTCAAGCAGATGACGGTCGCCAAGCTGCGCGGCAACAAGATCGCCGACGTCTTCAACGCCGTCGACGACGTCACGTTCGAGATCCAGCAGGGGGAGTCGGTGGGCCTGATGGGCCTCAACGGCTCGGGCAAGTCCACCCTCCTGAAGCTGATCAACGGGACCATGCGTCCTGACACCGGGAGCGTCCTGACCCGAGGGCGGATCGCCGGCCTGATCGCCACCGGTGCCGGCTTCCACCCGCAGCTGACCGGGCGGGAGAACGTCTACCTCAACGCCGCGATCCTCGGCATGACCGAGAAGGAGACGCAGCGCAAGTTCGACGAGATCGTCGACTTCGCCGACATCGGCGACTTCCTCGACACGCCCGTCGGCAACTACTCCAGCGGCATGTACTCCCGTCTCGGCTTCGCCGTCGCCGTCCACGTCGACTCCGACATCTTCCTCGCCGACGAGGTGCTGGCCGTCGGCGACAAGCCCTTCAAGAAGAAGTGCATGGACAAGATGATGGAGGTCAAGGCCAGCGGCGTGACGCTGGTCTACGTGAGCCACGCTGCCGCCTCGGTCGCCAACATGTGCGAGCGGGTGATCGTGCTGGAGAAGGGCAAGATGGGCTTCGACGGCCCGGCGCTCGACGGCATCCGCTACGTCAAGTACGACGACGATCTCGGCCCGACGGATGGCAGCGTCGGGTCCCAGGCGCGGGCCCTGGCGAACAGCGACGCGGTGCTCGGCGCCGACATCTGACCCTCCCGCTTCAGGGCCCCGCGCGGCTTGAGGCTCCGCGGCCCGTCCTTCTTCGGCCCGCCTTCCTTCGGGAGGGCGGGCCGTCGGCTTCTCCGAATCACATCCATGTAATTTTACTTTAATCTTCCAAGTGCCGGCGTGTCGAGTGGAAATTACACAATTGTAGTTACTCAGTTTCCCTTCCCAACGACTGTGACGGATGTGAAAGTTGAGCCCTCGTGTGACTCTTCCCCGCACACCTGGAGCTTTGAATGCACCCGCAGAAGTCGCGTTTCGTCGCCCTGTGCCAGCAGATGCTGGTCATGGGCGCCGTCCTCGCTGCCCTCGTCCCCGCGGCGAGCGTCGTCAACCTCGACGTCGTCCGTGAGGAGCCGGCACCCGCCTCGGTGCCGGCCACGGCCCCGCCCTCCGGCGATCAGGCGGCCGTGGCCGCCTACGCCGCCGTGGCGGACCGACCGACGCCGGTCGCAGCGGGGAAGGCGAGCGCGACGCTGCATGAGTACGCACTGACGGCGCCGGCCGGTGCATCCGGTGCGTCCGGTGCCCTGGCCCCTGCTGGCTCTGGCTCGCACGGCTCGGTGCGCGCGGTCGCAGCGGTGGCGACCCGGTCCGCGTCGACGTCGGTGCACGCCACGGCCGTGGCGGATGTCTCGACCGACACCACCACCATCACCAGCGACCCGCAGGACGTCAGCGGGTTCGGGACGGTCGGCGTGACCTGGGAGCACGGGCAGGACATCGGTGAGGGCGACATCAGCTTCACGCTCCGCACCAAGACTGACGGGCACTGGGGCGGCTGGCAGCGGCTCGACTACCACGACGAGCACGGTCCGGACGCCGGCACCGCCGAGGCCCGTCACGAGCGTCCGGGCACCGACGAGGCCCTCGTCGGCCACGTCGACCAGGTGCAGGTGCGGGCGAAGGTGCGGTCCCAGGACGTGCCCGCCGACCTCAAGCTGGCGGTCATCGACCCCGGCAAGGTGACCGCCACCAAGGCGGAGACGCCCGACATCGACACCAGGACGCTCCCGGCCATCCCGGACGCGGCGCCGGACAGCTCCGGTGAGACTGTCCCGACCCCGTCCACCGCAGCCCCGGCGGACTCCCCAGCCTCTGCGGACCCCTCAACCCCGGCGGACCCAGGCAGCGCCGGCGACGGACTGGAGCTCGCCGCCTCGCCGATCGTGGCGACGAAGCCCTACATCTACAGCCGGGCGCAGTGGGGCGCCGACGAGAAGCTGCGGGAGCAGACGGCGCCCTCCTACGGCACCGTGCACGGCGCCTTCGTCCACCACACCGTCAACGCCAATGACTACACGGCCGCCGAGGTGCCCGCGATCATCCGGAGCATCTACACCTACCACGTCAAGAGCCGCGGCTGGCGCGACATCGGCTACAACTACCTCATCGACCGCTTCGGGCGGATCTGGGAGGGGCGGTACGGCGGCGTCGACCGCAACGTGGTCGGCGCCCACACCGAGAACTACAACAACGACTCCTTCGGCGCGTCCGCGATCGGCAACTTCGACATCGCGGCTCCGCCGCAGCAGGTAGTCGGCGCGTTTGGTGCCCTGTTCGGGTGGAAGCTGGCACTCAACGGCGTGTCCGCGGCTGCCAGGAACGTGAAGATCCAGGGTCATGTGTTCGCCTCCTCGATCATGGGTCACCGCGACACCAAGTCGACCGCCTGCCCCGGCCGCTACCTCTACGCGCGGATCCCTGACATCCGCACCATCGCGGCAGCCGCGCAGCATCCCCTGTCCTACGCCGCGCGCAATGCCAACCTGGTGGGCGGTCCACAGCCGGACATCATCGCCCGTCGTGCGAGCGACAAGCGTGGCGTCATCATCCCGACGACCGGGTTCAGCGGCTTCGCCGGTCGCACGAGCCTGACGTACAACGCGCGCAACACGGCGGTGCTCTCGCCGGACCTGACCGGCGACGGTCGTGCCGACCTCGTCGTGGTGACCCCGAGCGGCAGGTCCGTCATCCGGCCAGGCAACGGTGGCGGAGGCTTCGGCAGGGCCATCGCGCCGTCCCTGGCGCAGCAGGGCCGGGACCTCATCACCGCGCTGGGCGACGTCAACGGCGACCGACGCAACGACCTGCTCTCCCGTGACCGCCGCACCGGCAAGGTGGTCGTCTGGCTCGGCAACGGCAACGGCACCTTCCGTCAGCAGAACCTCAGGTCCAGCTTCGCCTCCTACAACCTCGTCACCGCCGGAGACGTCGACGGCGACCACAAGGTCGACCTGCTGGCCCGGGACACGAGCGGTGTGCTCTGGCTCTACCCCGGCAAGGGCAACGGCGGCTTCCCGACGCGCCGCTCGCTGGGGGGCGGCTGGCAGGCCTACGACGCCATCGTCGCCGGGGACTTCACCAAGGACGGCCTCGCCGACCTGATGGTGCGCACCGCCGCCTCGAAGCAGGGGTATGTCCGCGCCAACCTGGGTCGCGGCGTCTTCGGTGGGACCGTCGGTCCCTACCCGGAGATGCACGGCGTGGGTCGCGTCCTGGGGGCCACCAACGTCCGTGGCGACAGCGGGCCCGACGTCCTGACGGCCACCGGCTCGCGTCTCGATGTCTGGGTGCGTGGCGCCGGCACGGATCTCGGGACGCCCGTCGTCACCAATCTCGACCTGTCCCGGGCCGACCTCGTGCTCAACGTGGGCGACTGGAACCGCGACGGCCACGGCGACGTGATCTACCGCGAGACCTCCGGCAACCTGTACCTGACTCTGGGCAACGGTGCCGGCTCCTTCAGCGGCCGCTACTCCCTGGGCAACTTCGGGATGGTGACGCTGCTGTCCGCGGCGGGCGACATGAACGGCGACGGGCAGATGGACCTGGTCGGCCAGACCGGCCAGAAGATGTACGTCTACAAGGGCAACGGCGCCACGGGGCTCAGCGGCTACTTCCAGGCGTACGGCGCCGTGGCAGGCCAGAGCCAGACCGCCGGCGGCACCTGGGACGCCAACAAGACGCCCGACGTGCTCGTCCGCAACGGCGACGCGCTCCAGCTCTACCCGGGCAACGGTCCGGCCGGTCTCACCACGCCACGCACGCTCGGCGTCAGCCTGGCGCCGTACGACTGGGTGATCGGGGTCGGCGCACTCGACGTCACCGGCCACGCCGACCTGGTGGTGCGCAACCGTGCGGACGGGTCGCTGTGGACGCTGCAGGGAAACACGGATGGCAGCCTGCAGGCTCCGAAGCTCCTCGGAAGCGGATTCGGAGGCTACGACCTGGCCGGGTGAGAGCCGGCGTCAGGAGTCCTCGGCCCCCACGCGTGGGAAGCGGCCCGTGACCCGCTCAGCGACCGCGATCGCCTCGAGCCGGTCGGGGTCGGCATGGGAGACCAGGACGACCGAGCCTCGCGTCGCGAGCGGCTCGGTGAGGGAGGAGAGCCCCGGTGGGGAAGCCGGGTTCACCTCCGAGAGGAGGCGGTCGCCGCCGGCGGACCCCACAGAGGTCCCCGCGGCGGCCGCCTCCCACAGCTGTCGCTGGGTGAGCTCGGCGCCCCCCATCGCGACCGCCGGATCCTCCGCGGACGGCGGGTCCCAGGGCACGAACGAGTCCGGTTGCGACCAGATCTCGACGCCGACGTCGTGAACCCCCGCCGGCAGCGGGTCGGCGAACCGCACGCCGAGCGGCAGCAGCGAGCAGGCGAGGAGGACCGGGGCGCCGGGTCCCGAGCCTGTCGAAGGGGACGACACCCAGCGGGCCAGTCCGTAGGGGCCGGTCACGACCGCGTCCGGACTGCCGCCGTCGGCGACCTCGTCGGTGACGACCAGCCCCGTGCTCCATGCGGCACCGAGGAAGACGACCGTCAACCAGTGCGCCGGCAGATCGACCCGCAGCCGGTCACCGCGCTCGAGACCGAGCTCGTCCACGAGAAGTGAGCCCGCCTTGGCGACCCAGTTGGCGTAGGTCGCGACCGAGAGCTCGGTGCGCTCTCCGGTCGCCTCGTCGTAGAACGTGACGAGCGGACGTCCCGGCTCATGACGTAGCAGGGAGGACAACACATCAGTGAAGACGGTCACGCGCCGACCCTATGGCCCTCGGTCCGGGGTCTGATCGCCTACCCTGGCCGCGTGATCGGCAAGCTGAACATCGACAACTTCTGGGCTGTCATCCCGGCGGGAGGCTCGGGCACGCGGCTGTGGCCGCTCTCCCGGTCGACGGCACCGAAGTTCCTCCGCGACCTGACCGGCAGCGGTCGGTCGCTGCTGCAGGAGACCCACGACCGTCTGGTGCCGCTCGTCGACGACCGGCTCCTCATCGTGACGGGTGCCGCGCACCGCGACGCGGTGCTCGAGCAGCTCCCCGAGGTCGGCGGCGCGGGCGTCCTGGCCGAGCCGAGCCCGCGCGACTCGATGGCGGCCATCGGCCTCGCCGCCGCAGTGCTCGAGCGGCGCGACCCCGACGCCGTCATGGGGTCGTTCGCCGCCGACCACGTCATCACCCGAGCGAAGAGGTTCACCCAGGCCGTCCACACCGCCGTCGCGGTCGCGCGGGAGGACTGGCTGGTGACGATCGGCATCCAGCCGACGTTCGCGTCCTCGGCCTACGGGTACATCCACCACGCGGGCCCGCTCGAGGGGCACCCCGGCGTCGGCCTCGTGGACAGCTTCGTCGAGAAGCCCTCGGTCGACGTCGCCCAGCGCTACCTCGCGACGGGAGGCTACCGGTGGAACGCCGGCATGTTCGTCGTGCGCCCGGGGGTGCTGCTCGACCTGCTCGCGGCCTCCGACCCGGAGTTCACCGAGCGGCTCCGGGGGATCGCCGCGAAGCCCGAGACCATCGACGAGGTGTGGCCGACGCTGCCCAAGATCCCCCTCGACAACGCGGTGGCCGAGCCCGCCGCCGCCGCAGGGCGGGTCGCCGTCGTGCCGGCCGACTTCGGCTGGGACGACGTCGGCGACTTCGACTCCCTCGCTGCGCTGCTCGACGCGGCCCTGACGGTCGACAACGACGGACCCACCGTCCTCGGCGACAAGCAGCTGGTGAAGTCGATCGACAGCAGCGGACTCGTCGTGCCGCACGGCAACCGCGTGATCGCCGTCGTCGGCCTCGAGGACGTCGTCGTCGTCGACACCCCCGACGCCGTGCTGGTGACCACCCGCGAGCGGGCCCAGCAGGTCAAGCAGCTCGTCGCCGGCCTACGCCTCGACGGAGCCGAAGACCTGACGTGACACTGGCGGTGACGTGAGCCGGGTGGCGGCCCGACGCCGCCCTCATTTCACGCCGCCGCCGCGTCGCCGGTCTTGCCTGGACGCAGCGCAGCGAGCGAGGAACGAGCGAGCGGAGCGGAGGAAGGCAAGGCCTGGAAGGCGACGCGGCACGCGCCGAAGCGCAGCGGAGGCGCAAAACTACATCGCTGCGGGCTCGGGGGAATCGGTGTAGGGGTACTTCGTCATGAAGTCCTTCAGCGCCGCACCGGAGAAGCTCGTGCAGTACTGGAAGACGCCCTGCTGCTTGGAGGTGTCGGTCTGACCCTCGCCGCCGGCGGACCAGTGCGTGATCGCGATGTGCTGGCCGGAGGGGAACTTCTTCCCACCCTCGTCGGTCGGCAGCCACGGCACGATCTTCAGCTTGTAGCGCATGTTGGAGGCGCCGGGGAACTTGTTCGCGACGGCACGCAGCTGCGCGACCTCGCTGCTGTCCTTGTTGACCGTCTCGTCGTACCACACGATCGTGTAGCCGTGCTCGAGGTTGTGCACCAGCGCCTCGAGCTCGGGCCGCTCACCCCACGCGTAGAACTTCTTGGCCATGGCGACGGGGGCGACGCCGGCCTCGTTCCAGTGCGCGCCGAACGCCGGGGGAGCGGTCGTGTAGTTGACCACGGTCCCGGTGGGCACGTGTTGCTGGTTGCCGTCCGCAGGCTTGGTGCTGATCTTGCCGCAGGCCGAGGCGGAGGCGCCGACGTCGGCGAGCTGGACGCCGTTGAACTGTCGCTCGTCCCACCAGTCCTTGATCGGGCGGAAGGCGGCGGCGCCGACGATGAGGACGGCGACGACGGCACACACGCCGACGATGGCGAAGCCACGCCTGCGCTCGGCGCCCTTCTGCTTCTTGCGGATGTCGTCGATGACCGCCCGGCGGCTGTTCTGGGCGGCGGTCTTCTTGGCCACGGGTCTCGGCGTCCTCGGTGCGGTGGGTGGAGCGGGTCGCGCTGAGTCTACGGAGTCGGTGGGCGAAGTCGTGCAAGACCGCCCGAGGCAGGTGTCACGGTCCACCCGAACGCGAAGGCGAGGGCCCGCAGCGCCGTGGCATCCCCGTCGCTCACCAGCAGGCTGTCGCCGCAGACCTCGGGCGCAACGCCGGTGACCTCCGTGACCGCCGCGGCGAGCTCCTCGGTGGGGGCCGCGGCGCCGAAGGGACCGCGGTCCTCGTCCCGCCCGGCCAGCGCTCGAACGACGGCCTCCCGGGCGCCGTACCCGAACAGGTCGGCCCCCTCCGGTCGCACGAGTGACGCGGCTCCGGGCCCGTCCTCTCCGGGCGGCAGGACGAGGTCGGCGCGACCCCGGACGACGGCGAACGGACGGTTGCCGAGCTTGCCCTGGGCGAGCTCGGCGGCGGAGGCGATCTCGTCGGCGACCGCCGGCGCCGTCACGACCAGCGGGTTGCCGTGCGCGTCGGCGCGCCCGGCGAACGACTGCAGCACGGTCACGCCGGCCGCCCCGATCGCCATGTCGGTCTGACCGTCGCGCCAGGCCCGTCCGGCGGTGTCGGTGACGATGACCCCGACGTTGGCGCCCGTGCGCTCGCGAACGGTCGCCCGGATCCGGCGCGCCGAGGCGTCGGGGTCCTCGGGGAGCAGCAGCACGGTGCCGGCGGCCACGTTCGAGGCGTCGATGCCGGCGGCTGCCATCGTCAGTCCCAGGAGGTTGCGGACGATGGTCGTCGGCCCGCGGCGGGCCACGACACGGGTCGTCTGGCCCGGGAGCTCGGCCTCGCGGGTGGAGACCCGCGCGCGTCCCTCGGCCTTGCTGAGGACCTTGCTGGTCACCACCGCGATGTCGCCGTCGTGCAGCATCCGACCGGTGCCGGCGAGGCTGATCGCCTCCAGGAGGGCTGACGCCACGTCGTCGCCCTGGCGGATCTCGCCGACGCCGTCGGGTGTCCACACGGTGACCTTCACGAGGCGACCAGTCCGATCGCGGCGCCGGCCATCGCGGCGGTGGCCTCGACGTCGCTCATCCACAGGGGGACGGACGCCGACGCGAGACCAGCGTCGACCAGGCGTGCGACCGAGGTCGCATCGCTGGTGTCGACCAGCCAGCCGTCGAGCAGTCCGCCTGCCGTCCGAGACCCGTAGTGGAGGCCGACGCCGGCCGCGCTGACCTCGACCCCGACGGAGGTGAGCATCTGCTCCGCCATGCCGCGCACATGGTGGCCGCCGATGATGGGGGAGATGCCGACGACCCGGGCGGAGGTCGACGCCACGGCGTCGCGCACGCCCGCGACGCCCAGGATCGTGCCGACCGAGACGACGGGGTTGGAGGGCGGGAGGATGACCAGGTCGGCGTCCGTGATCGCAGCGAGCACGCCAGGTGCCGGACGCGCCTCGTCGAGGCCGACGAAGAGGAGCGACTCGGCCGCTACGCCGGCCCGCAGCCGCACCCAGTACTCCTGGAAGTGCACGACCCGCCGACCGCTCGGTGCCTCGGCATCCGCGATCGCGACATGGGTCTCGACCCGGTCGTCGCTCATGGGCACCAGCCGTAGCCGCGGTCCGAAGACCGGGGTCAGCCATCGCTGGCACAGCGCCTCGGTGACCGCCGAGAGCGAGTAGCCGGCGTCGAGCATCTGCGTCCGGACCAGGTGGGTCGCGACGTCACGGTCGCCGAGGTTGAACCACGTCGGCTCGACGGCGTACGCCCGGAGCTCCTCCATGACGCTCCACGTCTCATCCGCGTGGCCCCATCCGCGCTCGGTGTCGATGCCACCGCCGAGGGTGTACATCACGGTGTCGAGATCGGGGCAGACCTTGAGGCCGTGGACCCACAGGTCGTCGGCGGTGTTGGCGATCACGGTCACCTCGGCGTCGGGGGAGACACCAGGCAGGCTGCCTTCGGCGATGCCGTGGAGCAAGCCCTGGAGGAACCGTGCGCCACCCACCCCGCCGGACAGGACGGTGATCGTGCGCATGAGACCCCATCGTTCCCTATGGCTGTACCACGAGTGCAAGAGGCCCGCGACCTTGGTCCCTGTAGCAGATGACCGGCTTGACTTGTGGGTACGACAGGCATGTAATTCCCATAGTGTTGTTTTTCCTTGATCCGGCGTGTCGCACACCGATGAGTGGGACACAGTGGGTCAGGGCGAGTTGGTCCAACAGGGGTGACAGCACCGCGGTTTACAACACAGGGTCGAAAGGGCGATGACGTGAGAGAGCTATTTCTCCTCGAGCCGGACGCCGAAGATGGGGGCTGGCAGGAGCGCGCACTGTGTGCGCAGACCGACCCGGAAGCGTTCTTCCCCGAGAAGGGCGGTTCCACGCGAGAGGCCAAGAAGGTCTGCCAGACCTGCGAGGTGCGCGATGAGTGCCTCGAGTCGGCCTTGATGAACGACGAGCGCTTCGGCATCTGGGGAGGGTTGTCCGAGCGCGAGCGACGCAAGCTCAAGAAGCGCGCCGTCTGACGCCGGCCGCCGCGCCGGAGCACGTCGTTGCGCAGAAGCCCCCGGGCCCAGCCCCGGGGTCTCTGCTATTTCTGAGGCGCTTTTTCGGGGGCGCTGGGCCGGCCGGTTATGGTTGCCGATCGTGTCTGCGCCATCGGTCGTCCTGCTCGTCGTCAGCCATGACGGCTCCCGCTGGCTGCCGACGGTGATCGACGGGATCCGCTCCCAGAAGCAGGCGCCCGCGCGGGTGGTCGCGATCGACACCGGCAGCAAGGACGCCAGTGCGCAGTTGTTGCGCGACGCCTTCGGCGAGGTGCACGTCGTGACGAGCTCGACCTCGTTCCCGGAGGCCGTCGCCCTCGGGTTGGAGCAGATGCGCGACGAGCCCGCTGAATGGCTCTGGATCCTGCACGACGACTCCACGCCGGCTCCGGACGCACTGGAATGGCTGCTCACTGCTGCCGAGGCGGACCCGGGGGTGGACATCCTCGGGCCGAAGCTGCGCGAATGGCCCTCCTTGCGACGACTCCTCGAGCTGGGCGTCACGATCTCCGGCACCGGTCGACGAGAGACCGGGCTCGAGCGCGGGGAGTACGACCAGGGCCAGCACGACGACGTGCGAACCGTGCTGGCGGTCAACACGGCCGGGATGCTGATCCGCCGGGAGGCGTTGGAGCGGCTGGGCGGCTTCGACCCCCACCTGCCGCTCTTCGGCAACGACATCGACCTCGGCTGGCGCGCCGCGCGGGCCGGCATGCGGACGATGATCGTCCCCGATGCGGTCGTCTTCCACGCCGAGGCTGCCCACCGCGGCGCGAGGACGACGGCGCTCACAGGTCGCCACACGCACTTCCAGGAGCGCCGGGCCGCGATCTACACGCTCCTGGTCAACGCCCGCGCCCGCACCTTGCCGTTCCAGCTCGTCAGGCTCTTCTTCGGCACCCTGCTGCGGATGGTCGGGTTCCTCATGGTGCGTTCGGTCGGGGAGGCTCTCGACGAGCTCGCCGCGCTCGTGAACGTGTATGCCCGGCCGGGGCAGGTGCTCGCCGCGCGGCGCGAGAGGCGGGCACTCGACGTGGCCGACCCGCGGGAGGTCCGACGTCTGCTCGCGCCCCCCTGGCTGCCCTACCGGCACGGCCTCGACTTCGTCGGCGACGTCGTCGGTGCGGTGACCAACCAGGCCGCCGACGTGGCCGAACGGCGCCGGGCCGTGGCGGCCGAGCGCGACCCCGCCTCGTTCGCCGCCCGCCGGCAGGCCGAGATCGAGGCCGGAGACGCCTACGACGGCGAGGCGATCCTGCGCGACACCGGCGTCGTCGCCCGGTTCCTGACCAACCCGGTGGCCGTCGTGCTGGCCCTCGTCGTCATCGCGCTCCTCGTGGCCACCCGCACCGCCCTCGGCGCGGTCTCGGGTGGGGGCCTCTCGCCTGCGCCGGACAGCGTCGCACACTGGTGGCGGCTCGTCGGCGAGTCCTGGCATCCGATCATGCAGGGCAGCCAGGTCCCCGCCCCGGCGTACCTCCTCCCGCTCGCGCTGCTGGCGACCCTCCTCGCAGGGCAGCCGGACGTGGCAGTGACGGTGGTCCTGGTGGCTGCGCCGCCCCTCGCCCTCTGGGGCGCCTGGCGGCTATTGCGTGTCGTCGGCCGCCTGCTCTCCATCAAGGGGGCCCCGCGCTGGCTGGTGCTGTGGGGCGCCGCCACCTACGCACTGGTCCCGCTCGTCTCCGGGGCCTGGAGCGACGGGAGGTTGGGCCCCGTCGTCGCAGCCGCCACGCTGCCGTGGACCGCGCACGCCGCCCTCGGCTTCGCGGACCCGGAGCCTGACCGCCGCTGGCGTGCGGGCTGGCGGACGGGGCTGCTGCTGGCCCTGATGACGGCCTTCACCCCCGTCGCGTGGCTCGTCTGCGTCGTCCTTTCGATCGTCGTGCTGGTCACCGCGGTGCTGCTGCTGCGCCGGGCGGGCGGGCCGTTCCCCGAGCGCTCGGTCTGGGGCCCACCGGTGGTCGCGCTCGCGGTGCCGGTGGTCCTTCTCGCCGCCTGGTGGCTACCGGCGCTCCTGCACGGCGCGGGACGCGGCCTGCTCCTCGACGCGGGCATCCCGCCGACCGCGTCCCCGTCCGGATGGGATCTCACTCTCGGCAGGCTCCCGCACCTGGGTGCGCCCTGGTGGCTGGGCCTGGTGGTGCCGTTGCTCGCCGTGGCCGCGCTGGTGCCGGCGCGCACCCGCGTCCCCGTGCTCGTGTGCTGGGTCGTGGGAGCGGTCGCGGCGCTCGTCGCCCTCCTCCTGTCCGCCGTCAGCTTCCACCTCGGGGCGGAGACGTCGCCCGCGAGCACCTCCTTCCTCCTTGTGCTGGTGCAGGGCGCTGCAATCGTCGCCGCCGTCATCGGTGCGCAGGGAGCGCTGACCAGCGCCTCGCGGACCTGGCACGTCGCCGTCGTCGCGCTCGCTGTCGTCGCGCTCGTCGCCCCGCTGGGCGGGCTGGCCTGGGCGGTCGCAGGGAAGCACGGGGCGCTCGGGGACGAGCCGCCGGCGGAGGTGCCGACCTACATGCTGCAGGCGGCGTCCGAGGGTCCGGAGCACGGCATCCTGGTGCTACACGGGGGCGTGCTGGGAGGTGTTCGCTACACCGTCGTACGCGGTGACGGCGTGAGGCTCGGCGAGGACGAGATCGTCGCGCTGACCCCGGAGGACGCCGAGCTGAGCCGGCTGGTCCGCGAGCTGGTCTCGCGACCGGACCAGAGCACCATCAGGGGGCTCGCGGCCGCCGGCATCCAGTACGTCGTCCAGCCCGCACCCAGTGATCCGGCCGTGTCCGCCGCCATCGACGCCGCCAGCGGCGTGTCCCAGGCCAGCGCCCAGCGTCGCAGCACCCGTGCGTGGCAGCTCGACGCCGAGCCCTCGGCTGACGCGCTCCAGGGCTCCACCTCGTGGCTGCACGTGCTGCTCGTCATCGTCGACCTGGCCGCGCTGGTCGCGGTCGTCGTGCAGTGCGCGCCGACCGTCGAGCGGAGGAGCAAGCGGTGACCACCCCCGACTCTCGGAGCCCCCGCCCGGACGCCCCCCGGCGCCGGCTCGACACGATCACCGGCATCGCGATCGGTGTCCCCGTCGTCGTCGCGCTCCTGCTCGCCCTGGTCCATCCCGATCCGCCGGCGCTCGAGCGCTCCCGGCCGACGACGAGCGCCCTGACGACCAGCTCGGTGGTGTGCCCGAGCGCGCTCGACGACAAGCCGGGCAGCTCCTCGGCCGTGCGGGTGGCGAGCGCGTCCGGCGCGACCGGCTCGCTCGCGTTGACGTCGGAGGCCGGCTCCTCGACGGTGCAGGTGGCTCCAGGGCGCGTCAGCGCCGTGTCCAGCCAGGGCGCGCCGGTGGTGGTGAGTGGCCAGGGAGCCCTGGCGCCGGGTCTCGTCGCGGGGATCGACTCCTCGAAGCCGCTCACGGCGCTCGACTGCACTCCCATGATGGCGAGCCAGTGGCTCACCGGAGTGGGTGCCGGCCCGACACACGCCTCGGTGCTCGAGCTGACCAACCCCAACCCGGGCTCGGCCGTGGCCGACGTCGACGTGCTCGGCGACGAGGGCCCCATGGACGTTCCGCGGCTCCGCGGAATCGCGGTCGAGGGCCGGTCCCATGTCCAGGTCGACCTCGGCACCGTGGTGCCCAGCACCGGCGACCTGGCGCTCCATGTCACGGTCGAGCGCGGCCAGCTGGGGGTGGCGGTCCGCGATCGCGGCGAACGGCTCACCGGCGGCACGACGACCGAGGACTGGCTTCCCGCGCAGCCGCGACCGACCCGCCGCAACCTCCTGCTCGGGCTTCAGCCGGGATCCGGTCAGCACACGCTCACCGTCGCCAACGACTCCGACCACCAGACGACTGCCGACATCCGGCTCATCACGGCGGGGTCGGTGTTCGCACCGGCGGGTGTCAAGCCGCTCACGGTGCCGCCGCACGGCGTGGCGCGCGTCTACCTGGACGACCTGATGAAGGCGGACAACGCCAAGGACGCGATCGGACTGGAGGTCGACGCCGACGAGCCCGTCACCGCCTCGTTGCGCTCGGTGGTGGACGGAGACCTGTCCGTCCTGACGCCCGGTCGCCGGGTCTTCACCGCCACCACCGCCGTCCTGCCGCCAGGCCGCAAGCAGCTGGTCCTGGCCGGTGCGGACGCCGTCGGGGTCGCGACCGTCGTGGCCAGGGCCGCGGACGGCCGCCAGCTGCTCGAGAAGCGGGTGTCGCTGCAGCCGGACGAGGGCGCGTCGCTCGACCTGCCCGACAAGGCCGCATCGGTCGAGGTGACGCCGCAGCGGACGGCCCTGCGAGGTGCGATGCTCGTCCAGGACCGCGGCGGCTCGGCCGTCGTACGGCTCAGGGAGCTCGTGCGTTCGGGTGCTGTCCCGGCGGTCGCCCCCGGGACCCGGTGAGGCGTCAGTCGGGCTCGTAGCGGGGGTCGATCACCGACGGCTCCACGTTGAGGAGCTCGGCAACCTGCTCGACGACCACGGTGAGGACCATGGCCTCCAGATCGGAGCGTGTCTCGCAGCGGTGCTCGATGGGCCGGCGGAAGAGCACGAGTCGCGTGGGCCTGCCGCCCGAGCCCCGCACCAGGGACGACAGCGGCACCGTGTCGACCGACCAGTCGTCGGGCAGCTGGGGCGCGTCCTCGACGGCGTACTCCACCAGGCCGAGCCGGTCGGCCCAGGCCGCGTCCACTTCGCTGATGATGCCGAGCGCGAGGTCGTCGAAGCGCTCGCGGGCGGTGCGGAGCTCGGGGACGCCGGGCACGCGGGGCACCACGCCAGGGCCACGCATCCCGCGCCCGCGCCTGTCCCGGCGCCCACGCGGCTGCACGCGCTGTCGGCCGACGTCCATCGCCACAACGTCTTGCACATCAGCGAGCCTAGTCGGCCTCGCCGTCGACGGGCGGTACCGTCTGCCTCGTGAGTCCCGCCCGTCGCTGTTCACGTACGGCCTGCAGCCGTCCCGCGGTCATGACGCTGACCTACGTGTACGCCGACCAGACGGCGGTCCTCGGTCCCCTCGCGACCTATGCGGAGCCGCACGCCTACGACCTGTGTCTCGAGCACAGTGAGCGGCTCTCGGCGCCCCGCGGCTGGGAGGTCCTCCGCCTGGCGAGCGGCCCGCTCGAGGTGGGGCCCTCCAACGACGACCTGCTCGCGCTGGCCGATGCCGTGCGCGAGGCCGCACGCCCGAGTTCGCCGCCGCCGCGACCGGTCGCGGAGTCCGGGGCGCGTGAGACGCATCGCAAAGGCCACCTCCGGGTCCTCACGAGCGACTGAGCATCGATAGGGTCTCCTGCGTGACCTCGTCCCTCGACCCCGCGAACGTCGCCGCCGTCTTCAAGGCCTACGACATCCGCGGCACCGTGCCGGACCAGATGGACGCCGAGCTCGCCCGGGCCACCGGACGGGCGTTCGTGCAGGTCCTCGGCCGGCCCGAGGATCCCGTCCGGCGGATCGTGATCGGACATGACATGCGGCCGAGCTCCCCCGAGCTGGCCCGTGCCTACGCCCAGGGAGCCAACGAGGCCGGCTCCGACGTCGTGCTGATCGGCCTGTGCTCGACCGACCAGCTCTACTTCGCCTCCGGTCACCTCGGCCTGCCTGGCGTGATGTTCACGGCGAGCCACAACCCGGCGCAGTACAACGGCATCAAGCAGTGTCGGCCCTTCGCGGCGCCGGTCGGTCTGGAGTCCGGTCTCGCGCAGATCCGCGACCTCGTGCTGGAGGGTGCTCCGCTGGAACAGCCTGCCCGGCCAGCGAGCACGGTGGTCGAGGAGACCGACGTCCTCGAGGCGTACGTCGACCACCTGCTCGCCCTGGCGCCTGTCTCCGGGCGGCGTCTCAAGGTGGTCGTCGATGCCGGCAACGGCATGGCGGGGCACACCGCGCCCGCGGTCTTCGCGCGGCTGCCGGACGTCGACCTGGTCCCGATGTACTTCGAGCTCGACGGGACGTTCCCGAACCACGAGGCGAACCCGATCGAGCCGGAGAACCTCGCCGACCTGCAGGCCAGGGTCCGAGAGACCGGCGCGGACGTCGGCCTCGCCTTCGACGGCGACGCCGACCGCTGCTTCCTGGTCGACGAGCGTGGCGAGCTCGTCTCCCCGTCCACGCTCACCGCGCTGATCGCGGTCCGAGAGCTGGCCAAGGCCCCAGGCAGCCCGGTGATCCACAACCTGATCACCAGTCGTGCCGTGCCGCAGATCGTGGCCGAGCACGGCGGCACTCCGGTCCGCACGCGGGTGGGGCACTCCTACATCAAGGCGACGATGGCCGAGACCGATGCGGTCTTCGGCGGCGAGCACTCGGGCCACTTCTACTTCCGAGACTTCTGGCGTGCCGACTCCGGGATGCTCGCCGCGCTGCATGCGCTGTCCGCCCTCGCACAGGCCGACGTGCCGCTGAGCGAGCTGCTGGCGCCGTACGAGCGCTATCCGCTCTCCGGCGAGATCAACTCCACCGTGGCGGACCAGCAGGCCGTGCTCGCCGAGGTCGAGCGTGTCTTCGCCGAGCGTGACGCCGTCGACTTCGACAGGCTCGACGGTCTCACCGTCAGCACGCCGGAGTGGAGCTTCAACGTGCGTGCCTCGAACACCGAGCCGCTGCTGCGGCTCAACGTCGAGGGCAAGGATGCGGCCACCATGGAGCACCTCCGTGACGAGGTGCTCGCGATCATCCGGAAGGACACCTGAGGAATGAACTCGACGACTCCGCTCGGCCTCGACCCGCAGCTGCTCGACATCATCGTCTGCCCGCAGTGCCATGGCGCGCTGACGCCGGTGGAGACCGTGCCCGGGGACCCCACCCAGGGCGGCGAGCTGGTCTGCCAGGGCACCTGCGGCTACGCCTACCCCGTGCGGGACCAGATCCCCGTGCTCCTCGTCGACGAGGCCCGCAAGCCGGCCTGAGGCT
The DNA here is from genome assembly GCF_054653495.1 of Nocardioides sp. AN3. Lineage (NCBI taxonomy): Bacteria > Bacillati > Actinomycetota > Actinomycetes > Propionibacteriales > Nocardioidaceae > Nocardioides > Nocardioides sp. AN3. The sequence continues at coordinate 232,515 of NZ_BAAIGC010000005.1, read as the reverse complement.
CGCTGACATGGGCACGTGGTTCGACGAGACGAGGCTCGACGACGAGCAGGTCCTCTCGGCGGCGGACCTGAGGCTGCGCGGGCTCGCGGAGTCCGGCGCCCGCATCCGCCGAGAGGCCGCCGACGCGGCAAGCGCACTCGATCTCGCCGTCGAGCGGGCGGGCTCGGCGGGCAGGCCGCGCGCCGTGGTGGCTGCCGGGCCGGACTCACGACTGGTCCGTGCGGTGCTGGAGCCGTCCTGTCCCGTCCCGTTCGTCGCCTGGCCCTCGCCGAACCTGCCAGGCTGGGTCGGCAGTCTCGACCTCGTCGTCGTGCTGGCGCCCGACGGCGGCAGCTCCGGCACGGCGAGCGCGGTCGCCGAGGCGGTCCGGCGCGGCTGCCAGGTCGTGGTCGCGTGCCCGGAGCGGTCGCTGGTCGCCGAGCATGCGGTCGGCCGTGATGCCAGCGTCCTCCCCGTCGCGACGCGCGACCAGCTGGCGGTCGCGGTCCTCATGCTCTCCTACCTGGACCGTGTCGGGCTCGGGCCGAGCGCCGACCCGGAGCAGGTCGCGGCGGCCCTCGACCAGGTCGCCATCTCCTGCTCGCCGCACCGGGACGTGTCGGTCAACCCGGGCAAGGTGCTGGCCCTGACCCTCGCCGACTCGCTCCCGCTCGTGTGGGGCGGCTCGGTCCTCGCCGCGCGTGCGGCGCGGCGCGTGGCCGAGTCCATCCGCCGCGCGAGCGGCCGCGGTGCGCTCGCCGGCGACGCCGAGCATCTGCTGCCGGTCATCGAGGCGACTCGTCAGCGCACCGTCTTCGACGACCCGTTCGAGGGCGGTGCCTCCGGGGATGGCGGCGGGGCGCGGCCCGTCCTCGTCGTGCTCGACGACGGCGCGGACGACCCGGTGCGGCACGAGCAGCGTCAGGAGCTCACGCAGACGGCGGACGAGCGGGGCGTGCGCGTCGAGGTCGTCGCCGCCGAGGCGGCCGGCGAGGTGGCGCGATACGCCGAGCTGTTGCTGTCCGGCACCTACGCGGCGGAGTACTTGCGCATCGGGCTCGTCGAGGACTGAGCGGCACAGTCGTCCGTCTCACCGTGCATCTGAGTGTCTCTCTCAGCAACCCTGGGTACTCCAGAGGGGTGACCTCTCTACGAGATCCTCGGCTGGACAACGTCAAGATGACGCTGGTGACGCTCGTCGTCATCGGCCACTCGTGGACCATGCTGGCCTCGAACGCGGGCAACGACCACCTCTATGACTTCCTCTACACCTGGCACATGCCGGCCTTCGTGTTCATCACCGGCTACCTCTCGCGCGGGTTCGAGTGGACAGCGTCACGGCTGTGGGCACTCGTGCGCTCGGTCGCGATCCCGTACGTGATCCTCGAGGCCGCCCTCGCGATGTTCCGGCTGTGGGCGGGGGGCGAGCACCTGCAGAACCTCTGGATCGACCCGCACTGGCCCCTGTGGTACCTGCCTGCCGTCTTCCTGTGGCGGCTCGCGACGCCGTTGCTGCGCTCACCGTGGGTGGCGTTCCCCGTGGCAGTGGCGGCGAGCCTGCTGGGTGGCCTCTACACGGGGGCGACCCTCGACTTCGCGCGCGTCCTCGGCTTCCTGCCCTTCTTCGTCCTGGGTCTGCACGCGAGCCGGGAGCGCCTGGACGCGCTCCGGAGGGTGCCGGCGCGCTGCGCGGCTGTCGCCGCGATGGTGGGGATCTGGTTCCTCAGCGGCCACCTGCGTGACTGGGCCGGGACGGGCGACTGGCTCTACTACAACGACAACTACCACGCGATGGGGGCGAGCGCGTCCGAGGGCTACGTGACGCGCATGCTCGTCCTCGGCGCCGGTGCGGTCGGCGCGCTCGCCCTGCTCTCGCTCATGACCAGCCGCAGCGGGTGGTTCACGCGGATGGGGTCGATGACGCTCGTGGTCTACCTGTGTCACGGCTTCTTCATCAAGGCACTGGGCTACGCCGGCTACTCGGCGTGGGCCAACGCGCATGGCTTCGTGGCCCTCCTCGTCACGACGGTGATCTCGGTGGCGATCGCGTTCCTCCTCGCGTGGCGCCCCGTCGCCACTGGTCTCCTCAGGGTGATCGACCCGCTCGACCACGCGGAGAGGCGGCTGCAGTACGCCACCGACCTCGCTGTGGTCGCGGCACGGGCCGAGACCGACACCCGGACCGATCGGGCGTCGATGCACCAGACCGCCGATCGGGAGGCTGTCGCCGCCGGTCGCTAGCCTTCGCTCATGACCACCCCACCGAGCTCTGCGCTCCACTCGCTGCGCTCGCTCCACGCACAACTCGGCGGGGACCCCGGATGAGCGCGGGGCTGTTCGGTCTGTTGGACGACGTCGCGGCGATCGCGAAGCTGGCAGCCGCCTCGATCGACGACGTCGGCGCCGCGGCCGGGAAGGCGACGGCGAAGGCGGCCGGCGTGGTCGTCGACGACACCGCGGTCACCCCGCAGTACGTCCAAGGCATCGCCGCCGAGCGCGAGATCCCGATCGTCAAGAAGATCGCGATCGGCTCCCTGCGCAACAAGCTGCTCATCATCCTGCCCGTCGCGCTCGTGCTCAGCCAGTGGATGGAGTGGCTGATCGCGCCGATCCTCATGGTCGGCGGCGCCTACCTCGCCTTCGAGGGCGCCGAGAAGGTCTGGGAGGGGTTGCGCCACCACGACGACCACGTCGGCGACCTGCCGACGCCGACCGGCGACGGCACCGACGAGAAGTCGCTGGTGGCCAGCGCCATCCGCACGGACCTCATCCTCTCCACCGAGATCATGGTGATCGCGCTGAAGGAGGTCGCGCACGAGTCGTTCTGGACCCGCCTGGCCATCCTGGTGGTGGTCGCGATCGCGCTCACGATCGGGGTGTACGGCGTCGTCGGGCTCATCGTGAAGATGGACGACGCCGGGCTGAGCCTGGCGCAGCGCCGCTCCCGCCTCAGCCGAGCCGTCGGCCGTGGCCTCGTGGCGGCCATGCCTCGCCTGCTCTCGGTCATCTCGGTCGTCGGCGTCATCGCGATGCTCTGGGTCGGGGGCCACATCCTGCTCACCAACGCCGCCGAGGTCGGCTGGCACTGGCCCTACGACCGCGTGCACCACGCGGAGGAGCACCTCCACGATGCGGTGCACGGGGTCGGCGCCCCGCTCGGCTGGCTCTTCAACACGTTCGTGTCCTTCGTCGTCGGCCTGGTCGTGGGTGGCCTGCTCGTGCTCGTGACCCACCTGCTGCCGTTCGGGCAGAAGGGAGCCGCCGGCGCAGATTGAGCGGCGCGGCGCACACGCTTGTAGTCTGCTGAGCAACGTCATGCGCGGGAGATCCCGAAGGAGCGCAGATGCGCCGCAGGACGTCGCCTCCAGCACAAGGAAGTTGTCATGGACTACAAGGTTGCTGACCTGAGCCTGGCCGAGTTCGGCCGCAAGGAGATCACCCTCGCCGAGCACGAGATGCCCGGCCTCATGGCGCTGCGTGCGCGCTACAGCGAGAGCAAGCCGTTGGCAGGCGCCCGCATCGCGGGCTCGCTCCACATGACCATCCAGACCGCCGTCCTCATCGAGACGCTGGTCGCCCTCGGCGCCGACGTGCGCTGGGCCTCCTGCAACATCTTCTCGACCCAGGACCATGCCGCCGCCGCCGTCGTCGTCGGCCCGAACGGCACGGTCGACGCCCCGCAGGGCACGCCCGTCTTCGCCTGGAAGGGCGAGACGCTGGCGGAGTACTGGGACCTCGCCGAGCAGGTCTTCGACTTCGGTGGCGAGGGCCCGAACATGCTCCTCGACGACGGTGGCGACATCACCCTGCTCGTCCACAAGGGCGTCGAGTTCGAGAAGGCAGGCGCGGTCCCGTCGCCCGACACCACTGACAACCACGAGTTCAAGGAGGTGCTGCGCGTCCTCGGCCGTTCGCTCGAGAGCGACCCGCAGCGCTGGACCACCATCGCCAACGCCATCAAGGGCGTCTCCGAGGAGACCACCACCGGCGTGCACCGCCTCTACGAGCGGTTCAAGGAGGGCTCCCTGCTCTTCCCGGCGATCAACGTCAACGACTCGGTCACCAAGTCGAAGTTCGACAACAAGTACGGCACCCGGCACTCGGCGATCGACGGCATCAACCGTGGCACCGACATCCTCATCGGCGGCAAGGTCGCCGTCGTCTGCGGCTACGGCGATGTCGGCAAGGGCACGGCCGAGGCGCTGCGCGGCCAGGGCGCTCGGGTCATCGTCACCGAGATCGACCCCATCAACGCCCTCCAGGCGGCGATGGACGGCTACGCGGTCAAGCGCCTCGAGAGCGTCGTCGCCGAGGGCGATATCTTCATCACCACCACGGGCAACTACAACATCATCCGTGTCGAGCACTTCGAGCAGATGAAGCACAACGCCCTCGTCGGCAACATCGGCCACTTCGACAACGAGATCGACATGGCTGGGCTCGCCGCGGTCCCCGGGATCGTCAAGCAGAACATCAAGCCGCAGGTCGACACCTGGACCTTCCCCGACGGCAAGTCGGTGATCGTCCTGTCCGAGGGACGGCTCTACAACCTCGGCAACGCGACCGGACACCCCTCCTTCGTCATGTCGAACTCCTTCACCAACCAGGTGCTGGCGCAGATCGAGCTCTTCACGAAGACCGACGACTACCCCGTCGGCGTCTTCGTGCTGCCGAAGATCCTCGACGAAGAGGTCGCCCGGCTCCACCTCGAGGCCCTGGGTGTCGAGCTCACGCAGCTGAGCCAGGAGCAGGCCGACTACATCGGCGTCCCGGTGGAGGGTCCGTACAAGCCCGAGCACTATCGGTACTGATGGCGCTCGCTCCGCTCGCGCGGCTCGGCGCCTCGTAACCCTCGCCTTCCCTCCCGCCGCTCGGTCGTTCCTCCCTCGCTCTGGTCAGTCCAGACGAGGGCGGCGCCGAGCGGTGTGGATGGCAGTTCTCAGTGTTTTCGTACATGGCTAGGGCACAATCGAACTCATGAGCAACACCATCGACCCGGGCGCGAAGGGTCGAATCCTCGTCGTCGACGACGACGCCTCACTCGCGGAGATGCTGTCCATCGTGCTGCGTCAGGAGGGCTTCGACTCGGAGCTTTGCGGACGGGGTGACGAGGCGATGGCGGCGTACCACGACTACCGGCCGGACCTGGTCCTCCTGGACCTGATGCTCCCGGGCCTGGACGGGATCGAGGTCTGCAAGCGGATCCGCGCCGAGTCCGGCGTGCCGATCGTGATGCTGACCGCCAAGGGTGACACGGTCGACGTGGTCGTCGGGCTCGAGTCGGGCGCCGACGACTACGTCGTGAAGCCGTTCAAGCCCAAGGAGCTCATCGCCCGCATCCGTGCTCGGATGCGCCGCTTCGACGACCTCGACACCGAGTCGCTGACGATCGGTGACCTGCTGATCGACGTCGCCGGCCACACGGTGACGCGCGACGGCGTGCCGATCGGGCTCACGCCCCTCGAGTTCGACCTCCTGGTCTGCCTGGCGCGCAAGCCGCACCAGGTCTTCTCCCGCGAGGTGCTCCTCGAGCAGGTGTGGGGCTACCGGCACGCAGCCGACACGCGGCTGGTGAACGTCCACGTCCAGCGCCTGCGCTCCAAGGTCGAGCACGACCCCGAGAACCCGGAGATCGTGGTGACCGTGCGCGGCGTGGGCTACAAGGCAGGCGGCCAGTAGGTCGGCGTGTTCCTCAGGCGTGCACTGACGGTGTGGCGCAGGTCGATCCAGGCCCGCGTCGTGGTGAGCACCGTCCTCCTCTCGGCGCTGGCTGTCTCCGTGGTGGGCTGGCTCCTGCTGCAGCAGGTCCGCGACGGCCTGGTGCAGCACCGCGTCGACGCCGTCCTCGCGGAGTCGGCCACGGAGGTCACCGACGCGCGCGAGCGCCTCTCGGCGGCCTCGACCGTCGACGTCGACGCCTCCGGCCAGCAGCGCGACCTCGTCGAGCCGATCATCCAGCGGGGCGCCACCCGAGGCTTCGACGTGGTGATGGCGGGCCCCATCAGCCGCGGCGGCGGCCAGCCGAGCGGCCGGATCGCCGATGGGGGAGCCGAGTTCTCACCGGGGCTCGACACGGCGAGCGTCCCCGAGCGGCTCGAGGATCACTTCTCCCGCCGTGACGGCACCGCGTGGACCTACACCAGGATCCGGACGACCGAGGGCGACTCGACCACGAGCGTGCCCGGCATCGTGGTCGGCTCGGAGGTGCAGCTTCCCGCTGACGGCCTCACCTACGTGCTCTACTTCCTCTTCCCGCTCGATGCCGAGCAGGAGACCCTCAGCCTGGTCACGCGCGCCCTCCTGGCCACGGGCGCGCTGCTCGTCCTCCTCCTCGCGGGCGTCTCATGGCTGGTGGCACGGCAGGTGGTCGCTCCCATCCGCCTCGCCCGCCAGGTCGCCGAGCGTCTCGCGGCCGGCCAGCTCCAGGAGCGTCTCCGCGTCCAGGGCGAGGACGACCTCGCCCGCCTCGCGATCTCCTTCAACCAGATGGCGAGCAACCTGCAGCGACAGATCCGGCAGCTGGAGGAGCTGAGCCGCGTCCAGCGGCGGTTCACCTCGGACGTCTCCCACGAGCTGCGGACGCCGCTCACCACGGTCCGGATGGCCGGCGACGTCCTGCACGACGCGCGGGACCGCTTCGACCCGGCCACGTCTCGCGCCGCAGAGCTGCTCCAGACCGAGCTGGATCGATTCGAGCGGCTGCTCGTCGACCTGCTCGAGATCAGCCGCTTCGATGCGGGTGCGGCCGTGCTGGAGACCGATGACGTCAACCTCGTCGACGTCGCGCATCGCGTCGTCGACGCGGCGCAGCCGCTGGCGCTCAAGCGCGGGGTCGGCATCGTCGTGCGGGCTCCGGCTCGCCCCTGCCTCGCCGAGGCCGACGTACGCCGTGTCGAGAGGATCCTGCGCAACCTCGTGACGAACGCGATCGACCACGCGGGGCCGCCCGCGACGCCCGGGGCGCCGTCGGTCGTGGTGACCGTCGAAGCGGACGACCAGGCGGCGGCGGTGGCCGTGCGCGACTACGGCATCGGGCTCGCGCCCGGGGAGTCGGCGATGGTGTTCAACCGGTTCTGGCGGGCCGACCCGGCTCGCGACCGCTCGAGTGGCGGGACGGGGCTCGGCCTGGCGATCTCCCTGGAGGACACTCACCTGCACGGTGGCTGGCTGCAGGCCTGGGGGCGCCCCGGCGGTGGCGCGCAGTTCCGGCTCACGCTGCCGCGACGCGTCGGTGCACCGCTCCACCACAGTCCCCTGCCGCTCGTGCCGGCCGACGCGGGGGAGCGGGTGTCGTGAGCGCTCGAGCCTTGCGGGGCGCCGCGGCGGCGGTCGCATTCACGTCGATCCTCGCGGCACTCACCGCCTGCGGCGTCGGCATGCCGGTGAGCGGCGGCGTCGTCGAGGCCGGGCCGGCACCGACGACCACCCGCGTTCCGGGCATCTCCATCGACCCACGCCCCCCGCAGCGAGGCGCCTCGCCGACCGCGATCGTGCAGGGGTTCCTCGACGCGATGCTGGCGACCCCGACGCAGACCCGGTCGGCCCAGCAGTTCCTGACCAAGGGAGCCCGGACCTCCTGGGATCCGGCCCAGTCGACCCTCGTGTACGCGGAGAAGGGCGTGCCACGCGGCGGCTCGGGCGACGTGCGGGTCGACCTCGCCGGCGCCTACCGCCTCGACTCCCGGGGCGGCTGGCAAGGGGCCGTGCCACCCTCGGGGCAGCAGCTGTCCTTCCACGTCGCGCGCGAGAACGGCCAGTGGCGCATCGCGTCCGCGCCGGACGCGCTCATCGTCCCGATCTCCTGGTTCGAGGCCCGGTTCGTCCAGCAGTCGCTCTACTTCTTCGACCCCACCGGCCAGGTCCTCCTGCCCGAGCCCGTGTTCGTGCCCCGGGGCAACCAGCTCGCCACGACCCTGGTGCGCGACCTGGTCGCCGGTCCGCCGCCTGAGCTGGCCGGCGTCGTGCGCAGCTTCTTGCCGTCCGGGGTCGGCGAAGGGCTCTCGGTGCCGGTGGACGCCTCTGGCACCGCCGACATCGCCTTGACCGCCGGACCGGACCAGCCCGCTCAGTCGTCCACGCAGGCGCTCACCTTCTTGACGGCACAGCTGGGGTGGACGCTGCGCCAGGACCCGACGGTGAGCGCGATCCGCCTCTCGATCGGCGGTCGACCTGTGCAGCTCCCCGGCGGCCGCAACGAGTTCAGCGTCTCCGACGGGCCCGAGTACGACCCCGCCGGCTACCAGACCAGCTCCCAGCTCTTCGGGCTCGACGCTCGTGGCCGCCTGGTCGCCGGGCAGCCGCCCAGGCTGGCTCCCGTCTCCGGGCCGTTCGGTGTCCGATCGGCCGGACTGCGCACGGTCGCCGTCGACCTCGACGGCACCCAGGTCGCCGGCGTCACGACGTCCGGCACGGCGGTGCGACACGCCGCCGTGCGCGGCGGCAGCTCCGTCGTGAGGACGGTCGCCCGGGGCGCCGACCTGCTCCGCCCCGCGTGGGATGTCATCGGCCGGCTCTGGCTGGTCGACCGGGCGGCCGGTGGTGCCGCCGTGTCGTACGTCGACCCCGACGGCCTCCGCCACGCCGTCGTCGTGCCGGGCATCACCAGGACCGACGTCAGCCGCTTCCTCGTCTCGCGCGACGGCACCCGGCTGGTCGCGGTCCAACGCACTCCGGACGGGGACCGGCTCGTCGTGAGCCGGCTGCACAGCGACGACGACGGCCGGATCACCTCGGCGAGCCCCGCGGTCCGGATCTCCTCGGACGAGGGCGCCCCGATGCGGGTCAAGGACATCGCCTGGTCCTCCCCGACGACGGTCCAGATGCTGCACCGGCTCTCCGGCGTCACGCAGCTGCGGGAGATCGCCGTCGACGGGTCGGGCGCCGCCTTCCCGGCTCAGTCGGTCGTCGTCGCGGACAGTGTCGACGCCGTGGTGAGCTCGCCGGTGCCCGCGCAGGGCGCCTACGGAGTGTTCGGCACCACCTTGCGGGGGCTCACCGGCGATACGCGCGACTCCGTCCTCGACGGGCCGGTCACCTCCCTCGGCTTCGTCGGCTAGCCGCCTCGTCCACAGGGCGGTCCGCGCACGGTGGCGAGCCAGCCCGTCGTCGTCTCTGATGGGAAGGTGTCGAACAGCCTCCGCGATGCCTGGGCCGACCTCGTCGTCGGCGCCACCTGCGTCGGCTGCGAGCAGCCGGGACGGCTCCTCTGCAGCCGGTGCGATGCCGCGCTTCCCGACGCTGCCCGGTGCGCCTGGCCGTCGCCGACGCCGCGTGGGCTGGTGCCCCCGTTCGCCGCAGGCGCCTATGACGGCGTCCTCAAAGAGCTGGTGGTCGGCCTGAAGGAGCATCGGCTCCTGGCGCTGCGCCGTCCCCTCGGCCGCCTGCTCGCGGTCGCGGCCGGCAGGGCGGCGTCCGGTCTCCACGGCCCCGTCGTGCTCGTCCCGGTCCCCTCGCGGCCGAGCAGCGTGCGCGAGCGGGCGCTCGACTCGACGTACGACGTGACCGTCGCGGCCGCCCGTCGGCTGCGCGCGGCAGGGGCGGACGTGATGGTGGCGCGCCTGCTGCGCACGCGGCCGGGGCTGCGTGACCAGGCCGGCCTCTCAGCCCCCGCCCGTGCGGCGAACCTCGCCGGCTCGATGACGTGTCCGACGGCGGGTCTGCGCCGGCTTGCGCGGAGGCGGCACCACGCGCGCGTCGTCATCTGCGACGACGTCGTGACCACGGGGGCGACGGCTCGCGAGGCCCAGCGCGCCCTCGAGGCGGTGGGGCTGGACGTGATGGCCGTGGCGGCGGTCGCCGCGACCGTGCGGCGGGCCGACCGGCAGGCCGCGTCCAACTGCCGGGACGCTTCACCCCTGCCCTTGGCCCGTCAGGGGGAGGGGTCTAACGTCTGTGTATGGAGTCCGCCCGGGTCCGTGGTTGCGTCGTTCAGACGTCCGGACACCGGGCGCCTGCACGACTAGCCGATGCCAGTCGCAGGCAAAGCGGCCCACGTAACCCGAGCGATCGGGGATCACGGTGCGGCTTAGAGATAAGTCCTGCCCCTGGCTCGTCGTCAGATACGGCGAGCCACAGGGAGAAGGTGGAGTGGCAGCAAGCCGCAAGTCCTCAGCAGGCGGTTGTGGGGAAGAAGACCAGGTCGGCCGGGCGGACTCCACTCCCCTGAAACAGCCATCGAGAAGCTCGGGAGGTAACCCATGGAAGTCGTTGTCACCGGACGCAACTGCGAGGTCTCCGACAGGTTCCGCACTCACGCGACAGAGAAGCTGGTCAGGCTCGAGAAGCACGACCATCGCATCATGCGGGTGCATGTCGAGGTCGACTGCGAGCCCAACCCGCGGCAGCACAAAGGCGCGATCCACGTCGAGCTGACCGCGTTCTCCAAGGGACCGGTGATACGCGCCGAGGCGTGCGCGGAGGACAAGATGGCGGCGCTCGACCTCGCCCTCGACAAGATGGCGTCCCAGATGCGCCGCGCCGCTGACCGACGGCGCGTCCACCGCGGCCGTCGGACGCCCGTGTCGGTCGGACAGGCACTGGCCGGGGTCGCCCTGGAGGAGCCGGCCGACAGCGCCTCGGCGGCCGGTGAGGACCGTGCGGTGGAGCGGCAGGTCGGCCCGATCGAGGTCACCGGCGACGGCCCGCTCGTCGTCCGTGAGAAGGTGCACCCCGCCACGCCCATGACGCTCGACCAGGCGCTCTACGAGATGGAGCTCGTCGGCCACGACTTCTTCCTGTTCGTCGACAAGGAGACCAAGCGTCCCTCGGTGGTCTATCGCCGACGGGGCTACGACTACGGCGTGATCGGGATCGATCTCGACGAGAGCTGAGCCCTGCCTCACCGGCTCACCAGGCCCGGGATGGTCCGTTGTGACCATCCCGGGCCTGTGCGCATCACCCGGGTGGGCGGGCATGTCCGGCCCGGACGTGCCATGATCTACCCGTGTCCGGTGCCAAGACTCAGGCCGAGAGCGAGCCCATCCGCGTCCTCGTGGTCGACGATCAGGAGCTGTTCCGCCGAGGTCTGACGATGCTGCTCACCGCCGAGCCGGGCATCGAGGTCGCCGGCGAGGCCGGAGACGGCGACGAGGGCACCGCGCTCGCATCCGCCGTCGCGCCCGACGTCGTGCTGCTCGACATCCGGATGCCCAAGCGCACCGGCATCGAGGCCTGCGCGTCCATCAAGCAGGCGGTGCCGTCGGCCAAGATCATCATGCTGACCGTCTCCGACGAGGAGGCTGACCTCTATGAGGCGGTCAAGTCGGGTGCCTCCGGATACCTCCTCAAGGACTCCTCCATCGAGGAGGTCGCCCAGGCCGTCCGCGTCGTCGCGGACGGCCAGTCGCTCATCAGCCCCTCCATGGCGGTCAAGCTGATCGACGAGTTCAAGCAGATGTCGAGACCCGAGCGCGACCACGTGCCGGGCCTCAAGCTCACCGAGCGCGAGCTCGAGGTGCTCCGCTTCGTGGCCAAGGGCCTCAACAACCGCGAGATCGCCAAGCACCTGTTCATCTCCGAGAACACGGTCAAGAATCACGTGCGCAACATCCTCGAGAAGCTGCAGCTGCACTCGCGGATGGAGGCGGTCATGTACGCGGTGCGCGAGAAGCTGCTCGATCTTCCGTAGGACTGTCGGCGGCGTGCCCTAGGGTCTGCCGCGTGGAGTCGTTGTCGCTCGCTCAGGCGCGTCGCATCGCGCTCGCGGCGCAGGGGTTCGCGGACCGGCCCCACGAGCGTCCCACCATGCGCACCTTCGACCGCACGTTGGAGCGCACCGGGGTGCTCCAGGTGGACAGCGTCAACGTGCTGCAGCGGGCGCACTACATGCCGTTGTACTCGCGGATGGGGCCCTACGACGTCGACCTGCTGCGACGCGCGAGCGAGACCGCGCCGCGCCGCATGGTGGAGTACTGGGCGCACGTGCAGGCCTTCATGCCCGTCGAGCTCTGGCCGGTGATGCAGCACCGGATGGAGCACTACCGCAAGCGGCGGGGCAAGTGGTCGATCGTCGAGGCGGAGCCGGGCCTGGAGGACAGCCTGCTCGCCGAGATCAAGGAGCGCGGTGCGTCCACGGCACGTGAGCTGGACGCGGGGCTGCCGCGAGCGACCGAGCACTGGGGCTGGAACTGGTCCAACGCCCGCCGTGTCCTCGACTATCTCTTCACCTGTGGGGAGCTGGCCATCGCGGGACGCAACGGCCAGTTCGAGATCCGCTACGACCTCCCCGAGCGGGTCATCCCGCCCGAGGTGCTCGCCCTGCCGACGCCGACGCCTGAGGCGGCACACCTCGAGCTGGTCCGCCGGGCCGCCCGCAGCCACGGAGTGGCTACGGTGCAGGACCTGCGCGACTACTACCGCATGTCGGTCGCGGACACGGCGCGCGCCGTGGCGACGCTCGTGGAGTCCGGCGAGCTCGAGCAGGTCTCGGTCGAGGGCTGGCGCCGTCCGGCGTACCTCCATCGAGACGCCCGGCTGCCCCGGCAGATCCGAGCGCGGGCACTCCTGAGCCCGTTCGACCCGGTCGTCTGGGAGCGGGCGCGCACCCAGGCCCTCTTCGACTTCGTCTACCGCATCGAGATCTACGTGCCGGCCGACAAGCGGGTCCACGGCTACTACGTGCTGCCGTTCCTGCTCGGCGACCGCATCGTGGCACGGGTCGACCTCAAGGCTGACCGGCGCCTCGGCAGGCTGGTCGTCAGGGCGGCGTACGCCGAGCCGACGGCGCCACCCGACACGGCGGCGGAGCTGGCCGCCGAGCTCGGCCGCCTCGCGGCGTGGCTCTCGCTCGGCGAGGTCGTCGTCGAGCCGCGTGGCGACCTGAGTCCGGGCCTGGCTGCCGAGGTCGCGGCGCACGTGCCCTGAACATGGGACACCTCACGGCCCGCAGGTAGAGTTTCACACCGCGTCAACATCTCCCGCCCGGAGGAGTCCTCCGGACCTCTGCTAGGAGTCGAACCACCGTGGCCATTCTCGACAAGCTTCTCCGCCTCGGCGAGGGCAAGATCCTCCGCCAGCTGGAAGGCATCGCCAAGGCTGTCAATGCCATCGAGGACGACTTCGTCAAGATGTCCGACGCGGAGCTCCAGGCGCTGACGGGGGAGTTCAAGGAGCGGCTCGCCAACGGCGAGACCCTCGACGACCTCATGCCGGAGGCCTTCGCCGCGGTGCGCGAGGCCGCCAAGCGGGTCATCGGCCAGCGGCACTACGACGTGCAGGTGATGGGCGGCGCGGCGCTCCACCTCGGCAACATCGCCGAGATGAAGACCGGTGAGGGCAAGACGCTGGTCTCGACGCTCCCCGCCTACCTCAACGCTCTCGCGGGCAACGGCGTCCACGTCGTCACTGTCAACGACTACCTGGCGCAGTACCAGTCGGAGATGATGGGCCGCATCCACCACTTCCTGGGGCTCTCCGTCGGCGTGATCCTCCCGGAGATGACCCCGGAGGAGCGACGCGCGGCGTACAACGCCGACATCACCTACTCGACCAACAACGAGCTCGGCTTCGACTACCTGCGCGACAACATGGCCTCCTCCATCGAGGACTGTGTGCAGCGCGGCCACTTCTTCGCGATCGTCGACGAGGTGGACTCGATCCTCATCGACGAGGCGCGCACGCCGCTCATCATCAGCGGTCCCACCGAGGACGACGTGAAGTGGTATGACGAGTTCGCGAAGATCGTCGCCAAGATGGACCGCGACGTCGACTACGAGGTCGACGAGAAGAAGCGCACGATCTCGGTCCTCGAGGGCGGCATCACGAAGGTCGAGGACCACCTCGGGATCGACAACCTCTACGACTCGGTGAACACGCCGCTGATCTCGTTCATGAACAACGCGATCAAGGCCAAGGAGCTCTTCCACAAGGACAAGGAGTACGTCGTCATCGACGGCGAGGTGCTCATCGTCGACGAGCACACCGGTCGCATCCTCTCCGGACGCCGCTACAACGACGGTCTCCACCAGGCGATCGAGGCGAAGGAGGGCGTGGAGGTCAAGGAGGAGTACCAGACCCTCGCGACCGTCACCCTCCAGAACTACTTCCGGATGTACGACAAGCTCTCCGGCATGACCGGCACGGCCATGACCGAGGCCAGCGAGTTCGACAAGATCTACAAGCTCGGCGTCGTTCCGATCCCCACCAACATGCCGATGATCCGCCTCGACCAGCCCGATCTCGTCTACCGGACCGAGGAGGCGAAGTACGACGCCGTCGTCGACGACATCGCCGAGCGGCACGCGAAGGGCCAGCCGATTCTCGTCGGCACGGTCTCGGTCGAGAAGTCGGAGTACCTCTCGAACCTCATGAAGCGGAAGGGCATCCCGCACACCGTCCTCAACGCCAAGGTCCACGCCGACGAGGCGAAGATCGTCGCGCTGGCCGGTCACAAGGGTGCCGTGACCGTCGCCACCAACATGGCCGGTCGAGGCACCGACATCATGCTCGGCGGGTCGGTCGAGTTCCTCGCCGACCAGGAGCTGCGCAAGCAGGGTCTCGAGCCCTCGGGTGAGACCGCTGAGGCCTACGACCAGGCCTGGCCGGGCATGGTCGAGTCGATCAAGGGGCGGGTCGCGGCCGAGCACGATGAGGTCAAGGAGCTCGGCGGCCTCTACGTCGTCGGCACGGAGCGCCACGAGTCGCGCCGCATCGACAACCAGCTGCGTGGTCGCTCCGGCCGTCAGGGCGACCCAGGGGAGTCCCGGTTCTACCTCTCGCTCCAGGACGAGCTGATGCGGCTGTTCAAGTCGGACTGGGTGGACCGCGTCCTGCGGGTCCTGCGGGTGCCCGACGACGTGCCGATCGAGGCGAAGAACGTCACCAACGCGATCGCGAACGCCCAGGGCCAGGTCGAGTCGCAGAACTTCGAGTCCCGCAAGAACATCCTGAAGTACGACGACGTCATGGACCGCCAGCGCAAGGTGGTCTACGCGGAGCGCCGCGAGGTCCTCGAGGGCGCTGACATCGAGGAGCAGGTGCGCGGCTTCATCGACGACGTCGTCGCCGGGGTCGTCAACGCGCGCACCCAGGAGTTCGCGGAGGAGTGGGACCTCGAGCAGCTCTGGACCGACCTCAAGCAGCTCTGGCCGCTCTCACTCGACCAGCACCAGCTCATCGAGTCGGCCGGCGGCAAGGCGCACCTCGACCGCGACGAGCTCATCGCCGCGCTCCGGGAGGACGCCCAGGCGGCCTACGACACCCGCGAGGCCGAGGTCGGGGAGGAGGTCATGCGTGAGCTCGAGCGCCGTGTCCTGCTCTCGGTGCTGGACCGCAAGTGGCGCGAGCACCTCTACGAGATGGACTATCTGCGCGAGGGCATCTATCTGCGCGCCTACAGCCAGCGCGACCCGCTCGTGGAGTACCAGCGCGAGGGCTTCGAGATGTTCTCCGCGATGATGGACTCCATCAAGGAGGAGGCCGTCGGCTTCCTGTTCAACCTCGAGGTGCAGGTCGAGGAGGAGGACTCCGCTGGATCTGGGGCAGAGTTCCACTACCACCCTGACGGCACCCGTCACGCCGGCCCGATGCACGAGGGCGCCCTTGCCGAGCCCCCCGTGGGGCTCGGGATCGAGGGTGTGGACCTGTCGGAGATCTCCGAGGCGCTCAAGGCCGCAGCGCCGCAGATCAGGGCGAAGGGCCTCGAGGCTCCGTCCGCACCGCAGCACCTCTCCTACTCCGCTCCAGACGAGCAGGGTGGTCAGGCCGTCAAGGCGGCTCCGGTGACGACGGCCGACGACCCTTACGCCAGCGTGGGGCGCAACGAGCAGTGCCCGTGCGGGTCGGGGAAGAAGTTCAAGCAGTGCCACGGGCGCCCCGGTGGCCCGACCGGCCTGACGACCCGCGTGAACGGATAGTCCCGACCGCCCAGCCCTTCCGCCCGCAAGGCGGCGAACGGACGCAGATGTTCGCGGCTGAACCGTGCATCTGCGTCCGTTCGCCACCTATGGCGTGGACATCTGCGTCCGTTCGTGGCCTATGGCGTGGACATCTGCGTCCGTTCGCCGCTCAGGCGAACTCGAGGGCGGTGCAGACCCATCGATCCTCCTGGCGCTCGAAGCGAGCAGCCACGGCGCGGGACCGTCTGCCGTAGCGCACGCGAACGCTCGTCTCGACGACGTCGCTGTTGATATGGCACGGGTGCACTCTGGCCACTTGGGGGCGGACCGCCTGGACCCGCGAGTAGCCGGGCTGGTGGCGGCCGGCGCGGGCGACCAGGAGCGCTCGGCGGTTGAGGTCGGCATAGACCTCGGCCGACGCCCACCGGATCACTTGGACGGCCGGGCGGTCCCCGCCGACGACCTCGGCCGCAGCCTGCACGAAGCGACGTGCCCACTCGTTCACATAGCCGTCTGCTCGGTCGATGCTGAGGATCTTCGCGCCGTCTGGATGCGACGCTGCGGGGCGTGGAGGCTCTCGCCGTGCCTGCAGAGCAAGGGCCAGCGTGCCTTGGACGGCGCCCTCAGGAGCCGTCGGCGGCAGCGCCACCACATTGTCGCGAGATGATCGGGTCATGGAGAGCTCCTCGAGCTGTCGGGCACGTCCATGGCCGCCCGAGGACGGACGGGGCAGGACGCTCGGACGTGCTCGACATGCTCGAGGCACATACGCACTCCCTCCCCCCAGAGACCGTGCGTTTGCATTCGTTTGACATTGAAAGCCACCGCTTGCCGCGTGTCAATGCCGGAAAGGTTGGCCTGTGTGTGTCACGCGCGCGTGCGCGAGCACGCCGTGGGTCGAGGCAACACGGACCCCGTTCAGGTTCCCTTCACCCGCCATCGCCTACGGTCAGGGGCATGCAGCGACAGGAGGTCTCCGCCGGCACGCGGGGGTACGGCGTGCCGACCAGGACCACCGTGCGCGTCCCCCTTGCCCTTGCGCTGCTGGCGGGGCTGGCGCGACTGCCGTTCCTCAACCGGCCCCTGTCGCCCGACGAGGGCGGCTTCCTCCTGCTGGCGCACCAGTGGTCACCGGGGTCGTCGCTGTACGGCGCCTACTGGGTCGACCGCCCCCCGCTGCTCATCGGCATCTTCGCCGTCGCCGACCGCCTGGCCGGCGGCGGGGCGGGCCTGCGCATCGTCGGCGTGGTGGCGGTCGGCATCGCCGTGGTCCTCGCCGGAGTGCTCGGGCACCTCGCCGCCCCGGAACGGCGGTGGGCGCCGGTCCTCGCCGCCGCCACTGCCGCGGTCTTCCTCTCGACGCCGCTCTTCGGCACCCGCGAGGTCAACGGAGAGCTCCTCGCCGTGCCGTTCATCCTCGGCGGTCTCATCGCCGTCTTCCGTGCCGTCGACGGCGGGCGCAGGGCAGTGGCCTGGTGGGCGGCCTCGGGCGCGCTGGCCGCCTGCTCGGTCGCAGTCAAGCAGAACATGGCGGACGTCGTCGTCGCCGGGTTGGTCGCCCTGGTGTGGCAGGTGCGGTTCCGGGGCCTGCGGCGGACGGCATACGACGCGCTGGCCGCCGCGGCCGGTGCCATCGCCGCCCTGGTCGTGATCCTCGTCTGGGCGGCAACCCGGGGGACCGATCCACGTGCTCTCTTCGATGCCGTCGTGTCGTTCCGCTTCCATGCGGCCGCTGTCATCTCCGCTGACGATCCGGGCGTGAGTCACCGGCGCTTCATGAGCATGCTGGGAGCGCTGGTGCGCAGCGGCGCGCCGGTGATCTTCCTGCTGCCGATCCTGCGCGCTCCGCGCGCTCGACTGACCGGCTGCCTACCCTTCGTGGCGGCCTGCGTGTGCGCGTGGGAGGCGGTCGGGGTGGCGGCCGGTGGCAGCTACTGGTGGCACTACCTGATCGGACTCGTGCCCGGACTGGTCCTCGTCGCCACGGCGCTCTCCCGGCATCGCCCGGGGCTGCAGGCCTCCCTGGTGGCGGTGCTCGCCTATGCGACGGTCCTCGGCGTCCACATGCCCCTGGCGCAGGAGGAGTCCAGTCGCGGTCTGAAGGAGAACCACCAGGCGGCGCTCTACCTCGCCGACCACGCTCGCCCCGGCGACACCGGGCTGGTGGCATTCGGCACGGCGTCCATCCTGCGGGAGAGCGGTCTGCAGAGCCCATATGAGTACCTCTGGAGCCTGCCGGTGCGCGTGCGCGACTCCCGCCTCACCGAGCTGACCGCGGTGCTGAGCGGACCTCGGCGCCCGGATTGGGTGGTCGTGCCGCGAGACGACCTCGCGACATGGGCCGTCGACACCACGACGGCGCAGCGGGTGTTGGACCAGCGCTACCGGCTCGTCGCCCGGGTGGGGAAGTGGCGGTTCTTCCACGTCGTGGAGGCCGCAGCCAGCGGGACCTGAGTCCGAGCGGGCTCAGGTCGCGTCGGCGTCGTACGGCGGGCGCTCGCCGTCCTGGAGCTGTTGGTGCCGCACCGCTGCGCGAGCGGCGGCGAGCTCGTCGGCGTCGGCCTCGGCGAGCACCTCGGCGATCTGCTTGCGCACGAACGCGCGAGGGTCGAGATCCCGCAGCTCGAGGTCGGCGTACTCCGGACCGAGCTCCTCGCGGAGCTGGTCGCGTGCGCCGTCGGCGAACTGCTTGGCGCGCCGGACGAACTGCCCGGCCTGCTTCGCCAGCTCGGGCAGCTTGTCCGGCCCGAACACGAAGATGGCCACGACGGCGATGACCGCCAGCTCGGGCAGGCCGATGCCGAACACGGCTAGAACTTACTCGAGGGCGTGAGCCCCAGCTGCATCCCTGCCAGACCCCGGGAGCGGCCGGCAAGCCGCTGGGAGATCTGGATCAGCTCGACGGCCGAGGCAGCGGTGGGGTCGGCCTCGACCACCGGCTTGCCGACGTCGCCACCTTCGCGCAGGGAGGGCTCGAGCGGGATCTGGCCGAGCAGCGGCACCTGCGTGCCGAACCGGGTCGAGAGCGTCTCAGCGACGCGGGCGCCGCCGCCGGCTCCGAAGACGTCGATCCGGTGCTCGGGGCCGCAGTGCGGGCAGGCGAGGTAGGACATGTTCTCGACGACGCCGACGACCCGCTGGTGCATCATCTCGGCCATCGTCCCGGCCCGCTCGGCGACCTCGGCGGCTGCCTCCTGTGGAGTGGTGACGACCACGATCTCGGCGTTCGGCAGATGCTGGCCGAGGGAGATCGCGATGTCGCCGGTGCCGGGGGGGAGGTCGAGGAGGAGCACGTCGAGGTCGCCCCAGTAGACGTCGGCGAGCATCTGCACCAGAGCCCGGTCGAGCATCGGTCCTCGCCACGCGACGACCTGGTCGCGACGCGGCTTGAGCATGCCGATGGAGATGACCGACACGCCCGACGCGGTCGGGACCGGCATGATGAGGTCATCGACCTGGGTGGGCCGCGCGTCCGCGACGCCGAGCATGGCGGGGACGGAGTGGCCGTAGACGTCGGCGTCGACGAGCCCGACCTTGAGCCCCTGACGGGCCATCGCGACGGCGAGGTTGACCGTGACCGAGGACTTGCCGACACCGCCCTTGCCCGAGGCGATCGCGAAGACCTTCGTCAGCGAGCCGGGCTTGGCGAACGGGATCTCGCGCGCAGCGGCGCCCCCGGTGAGGGAGCTGCGCATCTCGGCCCGCTGCTCGGCGGTCATCACGCCCAGCTCGAGGTCGACACCGGTCACGCCGTCCACCTGGTCGAGGGCGGCTGTGACGTCACGGTTGATCGTGTCCTTGAGCGGACAGCCGGCGACTGTGAGCAGGACCTTCGCGTGCACGACGCCCGCGTCGTCGACCGAGACCGACTCGACCATGCCGAGCTCGGTGATCGGGCGCTTGATCTCGGGGTCGTTGACGGTCGCCAGTGCAGCGTTGACGCGGTCGAGAAGGGCAGGGCTCACGAGGTCCAAGACTACGTGGTCGGGTGGTCCGCCTCCGACTCCGTCTCTGCACTCGGCCCGTCTGATCCGTCACGCCGCTCTTCGAGCTCCTGGAGCAGCGCACGCAGCTCCGAGCGCAGGTAGTCGCGGGTGGCCACCTCGCCGAGGGCCATCCGAAGTGACGCGACCTCGCGTGCCAGGAACTCCATGTCGGCCTGCGCCTGGGCGTTGACCCGGCGGTCCTGGTCGGCGATCACCCGGTCGCGGTCCTCCTGCCGGTTCTGCGCGAGCAGGATCAGGGGAGCGGCGTACGACGCCTGGAGGCTCAGCATCAGGGTCAGGAAGATGAAGGGGTACTGGTCGAAGCGCCACGGAGTCAGGTTCCAGACGACCCAGATGATGACGAAGGCGGTCATCCAGAGCAGGAACCGGGCCGTGCCCATGTAGCGCGCGAACTTCTCCGCGAACCGCCCGAACGCGTCCGGGGCGACGCTCGGGCGCCGCACCAGCTGGCGGCGCACTTCACGAGGCGTGTCGAGCCGAGCTCGGGGCTCGGAGCGCAGCTCAGCCATGCTCGACCGCCCGGTCGCGCCAGTTCTCCGGCAGCAGGTGGTCCAGCAGGTCGTCGACGGTCACCGCGCCGACGAGGTGTCCGGCCTCGTCCACGACGGGTGCGGCGACCAGGTTGTACGTCGCCAGGTGGGCTGCCACCTCGTCGAGGGTGTTCTCCGGGCGCAGCGACTCCAGCTCGCTGTCGAGGGCCCCGGCCACGAGCGTGGACGGAGGCTCGCGCAGCAGGCGCTGGATGTGGGCGACGCCGAGGAACTTGCCGGTGGGCGTCTCGAGCGGCGGTCGGCAGACGTAGACGAGGGCGGCCAGCGCCGGCGTCAGCTCGGGGTTGCGCACGTGTGCCAGCGCGTCGGCGATCGTGGCGTCGGGGCCCAGGATGACGGGCTCGGGCGTCATCATCGCCCCGGCGGTGTTCTCCTCATACGACATCAGTCGCCTGACGTCCTCGGCCTCCTCCGGCTCCATGAGCTCGAGGAGGGTGGCCGCCGTCTCCGGCGGGAGGTCGGCGATGAGGTCCGCGGCGTCCTCCGGAGACATCTCCTCGAGCACGTCGGCGGCCCGCTCGGAGTCGAGCAGCGCGACGATCTCGACCTGGTCGTCCTCGGGCAGCTCCTCGAGGACCTCCGCGAGGCGCTCGTCGTCGAGGCCCGCCACGACCTGGCGCCGCCGCTCCGCGGGGAGGTCGTGAAGCATGGCTGCGGCGTCGGCCGGTCGCATCTCGTTGATCGCATGGAGCAGGTGCGTCGCGGGCTGGGTGGGGGAGCGCTCGGTGAGGCCGATGACGTCGCTCCACTCGACCACGTGCGTCTGACCGCGCCGGCGCAAGGCGGCGCGCCCCTTCGATGGCGCCTCCTGGACCGCGACGCGCGACAGCACCCAGTCGCGGTTGCGCGCCTGCTCCATGGCGACGTCGTAGACGGTCCCGCTCACGCCTGTGCTGACGATGGTGACCTGTCGGTCGAGCATCTGTCCGATGACCAGAGTCTCGGTCGAGCGCTGCTCGAAGCGGCGCATGTTGAGGAGACCGGTGGTGTAGACCTGCGCGGCGTCGACGTTCGTCACCCTCGTCATGGGCAGGAAGACACGGCGACGCCCGAAGACCTCGGCGACGAGGCCGAGCACGCGCGGCTGGCTGCGCTCTCGCCGCAGCGTCACCACGACGTCGCGCACCTTGCCGACCTGGTCGCCCTGAGGGTCGAAGATCGGCAGCCCGACGAGGCGGGCGAGGAAGACGCGGGAGGGGGTGGTGCTCACAGGTGAACGCTAGCGGCCGGGTCACCGCGTGACGAAGACGTTGAAGTCCTGCGTCGTCCGCGTCCGGCTGCCGGAGACAGCCGGGTAGCCCAGCACGCCGGTGACCAGGTTCGCCACATCGTGCGGCCGGATGGGCTGGCGACCCGCGTAGCCGACCTGCCGGATGCCGGGCCAGCCGTACGCCGGGTTCAGGGCGTAGAGGTCGGTCGCACCCGGGACGCCGTGGCCCCACACGATCAGCGGCACCTGGAAGCCGGAGAGCGACTGGCTCACCGCGCTGCGCCCGTGGCCGCCGGAGTCGGCGGTGACGACGAGCAGGGTGGAGCGGGCCAGGCGCGGGCTCCGGGCGATCGACGCCCGGATCGCGCCGACCTCGGCGTCGACCTGCCGGAGCGTCCTGAGGTAGGCCGGGCTCAGGAAGCCGTGCTGCTGCCCGGCGACGCGGAGACTGCTGAGCTGGACGACCGACACCCGGCGAGGGTTGGCACGCAGCTGCGCCCTCAGCACCCTCACGACCGAGCTGTCGGAGGAGCGCACGCTCGAGACGCTCAGCTTGGCCTTGCCGTAGCTGACACCCTGACGGTCGGCCGCACCGTGGGCGGCGTCGTAGGAGCGGCGGACCAGCGCCCCCGACGGGTCCGAGGACATGAAGCTGGTCGAGCCGCCCCAGTCGTGCACGGTGTCGAACAGCGTCGGCACGTAGCGGCCGCTGCCCTCCCTGATCGTCGAGCGGCCCTTGCGGCCCGGCTGGTCCTTCAGCCAGGTGACGCCGTGGCCGCCGTACGCGCGAGCGACCGGGCGCCCCGACAGGAGCGAGACGAGGTTGGGCAGGGCCGCGGTGGTCGTGGGGTCGGTGCGGGCGTTGAGGGTGGCCGCTCCGGCGGCGGCGAGCCGGCGCAGGTGGGGCGCGTAGCGGGCATGGGCGCTGGAGATCGCAGCCGACGGCAGACCTTCGATGTCGACCACGACGACCCGGGAGATCCCGGCGCGCTGGGCGGCGATGGGTCGGATCGTCGCGTCGGCCCAGACGAGGGGGTGGTCGGTGGTCTTCTTGACGTACGGCGTGCGCAGCTGCTGGTAGCCGCTCCAGGCGACGTCGGTGGTGCTGATGATCCAGTCGATCTGAGGCGCCGGCGGGAGCGTGCACGACCTGGCCGTTCGGATGCCGCCGTTGGCCGCCCGCAAGGGGGTCCTGCCGGTGATGCGGCAGTAGAACCGGCGCGTGTCGTTCATGTCACCGGTGAAGATGATGGGCACGCCCGGGTGCGCCGCATGCAGCCCGTTGAGCGTCCGTGCCTGGATGTCGACCGACTGGTCGCGCCAGGTCTGGGCATCGCCCTTCGTGTTCGCGGGGTTGTGCGTGTTGGTGACGAGGACCTGCTGCCCGGTGACCCGGTTCTGGAGCAGGACGACCGGTCTGGGGACGTTCGTCCCGTTGAAGTACGGCGCGTCGTAGTAGCTCCGCTGCAGGGCCGTCCACCTGTCGCGGCGCCACGCGATGCTGTTGCCGCGCACGTTGACGGTGGCGGGGCCCTTGTAGGTGTTGCCCGGGAAGAGGTCGTAGGCCGACCCGAGGTCGGCGTTGAACTGGTCCAGCTGCGGCTGCTCCATCTCCTGGAAGCCGATGACCTCGAGCCCGTTGGCTCGGATGAGCTGGTCGGCCATCTTCTGACGGGTGACGCCGTCGAGCCAGCCAGACCGGTCGCCACCCGGCATCGTGTGGCCATAGCCGAGCAGGTTGAAGGTGCTGACCCGGACGCGGGTGGGACCCGGAGGCTGCGCCGCCAGCGAGATGTCGGAGGTCAGCGTCACGGGCCCGGCACCGGGTGTCGACATCGTGCCTGTCCCGAGTGTGAGACCGGCGGCGATCACGACGCCGAGCGCGAGGGCGGCGACCAGCCTGCGGTGGGCGTGCGTGCGGATCGGGCGGAGTCGCGCGGGCATCGGAGCCTCCGGGGAAGACGGCAGCAACGCTCCCCGATACTACTGGGGCAGGTGGGAACGGTGGTGCTGCTGCAGGGTCGGCGTGCCCGGCGTCGATGCTCACGGTCGATCGGTGACAATGAGGCGGTGCGCCGCCCGTCCCGTCCTGTGCTTCCGGACGCCCTCGTCGTCGCGGCCATCGTCGCCGTGGTCGCCGGGCTGGTCGTGCTCCAGCTCGTCTGGCGGCCCGGGCAGGCGGACCGCGCGCCCTCATCGGCGGCTCGGTCGGCCGGCGGCGCGCCTTCCTCGCTCGGGCCGGCCCCGACCACCAGCCCCGGGACGAGCGCGAACGCCAGTCCGGCGACCCCGGGCTCGTCGGCGACGCCCTCCGGCGCTGGCACGCCGTGGGTGCCGCGGCCCGGTGCCGGCGCCTCCGATCTCGCCCAGTCGGCTCAGTCGCTCGCGGCGACACCGTCGATCTTCCGGCTCGCGACGTTCAACGTCCTCGGCGCCTCCCACACGCGCAGGGGCGGCGACTCGTTCATCAAGACGCCGTACCAGAGGCGGATGAGCTATGCCGTGCGGATCCTGACCGACCACGCCGTCGACGTCGTGGGATTCCAGGAGTTCGAGCCGCCGCAGGCGTTCGCGTTCGCGCGGCAGATGGGTCAGGGCTGGGCGATGTTCCCGAGCCCGGGCAGCAAGGCCGCGGACGGTCGTCAGACGATCGCCTGGCGGCAGGAGAGGATCGAGCTTCTGCGGACCCGGACGGTCACCTATCCCTACTTCCACGGTCAGACGATCCGCACGCCCACGGTCGAGTTGCGCGTGCGCGGCACCGACGACGCGTTCTGGGTCTTCAACGTCCACAACCCGGCGACCGGTTGTGCCGTGTGTGGCGGGAACAACGACCGCTGGCGCGGCGCGGCGGTCGCGCGCGAGGTCGCTGCGATCAGGGCGCTGAGCGCGGACGGAACGCCGGTCTTCCTCGTCGGCGACATGAACTCCAAGGGCGCGTTCTACTGCGAGATGTCGGCGGCGCTGCCGGTCGTCTTCGCTGCGGGCGGCAGTCACGACGCGGCCGGGTGCCATCCGCCGACGCCGACGCCCATCGACTGGATCCTGGCGACGAAGGGCGTGTCGTTCACGGACTACCTGCATGACGACAGCCCCCTGGTGGACGCGGCGACCGACCACCCGGTCAACTCGGTCACGGCGACGTTGCCCTGACGGCTACGGCCGCGGCGGCGCCTCAGGCCCGGTCGGGCAGAACCAGTAGGTCTTCCCGTGCCGGTCGTAGCTCTTGCAGTCACCCGATGCGGGCGCGATCTGGGCCGTGGCCGTGATGATCGGGTGATCGGAGATCCGGGGTCCGGTGCGCGTCGCGTAGTCGCGCGCGTAGTCGGCGAACGTCACCTGCGATGAGCCCCAGATCCAGTCGATCCATTCGTTCCCGGGCAGCTCGCACCCGCTGGCGACGCGCCGTACGCCGTCAGCGGAGTGCAGCCCCGAGGTGGCATAGCGGCACGCATAGCCGGCACGGTCGTTCATGTCGCCGGTGGTGAACATCGGCGTGCCGTCGGCGGTCAGCTCCTTGGCGAGCGCCACCTCGCGGTCGGTGGCGGCGGCACGGTGGCCGCCGCACTTGCAGCCGAAGACGTCGGCTGGGTTGTGGAAGTTCGAGAACCAGGCTGTCCGACGGGTGTGGAGGTTGCGGAGCAGGACGTACGGCATCTGCCGTGGCTTGCCGAAGAAGTAGGGGATCGCGACCGTGTGGGACGCCACGAGCTCCCAGTCCGAGGGATCCCACGCGATGGAGTTCTCACCATTGAGACTGCCCTCGCTGCTGCCGGGATAGACCGCGAAGCCGCCTGCGGCCGCGAGGAACGCCCCCCGCTGGTTGGACTGGAACTCCTGGAGTCCGACGACGCTCACGCCCTTGCGGCGCACCAGCGCGCCGGCCCTCGCGGCTCGTGCAGGGCCCGCCGCGGCGCCCTTCTTGCTGGTGTGGCTGGACCCGAGGACGTTGAACGACGAGATCGTGAAGGTGGTCGGCTGGGTGGGGTCGACATCGGTGAGCTGGAGGCCGATCTTGGCGAACTTCCGCTTCATCTCCGGGAGCGTCAGGATCCGGTCGCGAAAGTGCACGGCCGGCACCACGGTCTGGACGGGCGCCGCCTCCGTCGACGACGCGGGAGCGGGGCGGAGCTCGGTCTGCGCGGCAGCCCTCTCGGGCGGGCGGGCGGAGTCGACGGGCGAGATCCCGCCGTCGCGAATGCTCAGGTTGACGCCTGCGACCACACCGAGGGCGAGGAGCGCCGCCGCGATCCCCGCCGTCCGCACGCGGCGGCTCATCCGCGCCGCGGTCACGCGGGAGTGCCGACGGGCAGCGCGAGGCGCGCGGCGTGCGCCTCCTCGCCGACCCACCGTTGACCTCCCACGCGGCGCCCGATGCACCGCAAGCCGAGGTGTGATCTTAGACGAGGGCCACGAGCGAGCTGGAATCGTTCGCCTGGGTGAGGCGTCTTGACGCCCGTCACCGCGCCGGTGTGAAAGAAGCCACACGCCATGACCGGCTACCGCCCGGTAGCGTCAGCGGCGCCGCACCGACGAACGCTAGGAGCATCATGGGTCGCCTCGCTCAGACCGAAGGTCTCTCCGATGTCCAGGAGGAGATCCTCAAGACGATCCGTGCGTTCGTGGAGGAGAAGATCATCCCGGTCGCCCAGGAGCTGGAGCACTCCGACACCTACCCGACCGAGATCATCGAGGGCCTCAAGGAGCTGGGCGTCTTCGGGCTGACGATCCCGGAGGAGTTCGGTGGTCTGGGGGAGTCGCTGCTGGCCTACGCCCTGGTGGTCGAGGAGATCGCCCGGGGCTGGATGAGCGTGTCGGGCGTGATCAACACCCACTTCATCGTGGCCTACCTGTTGATGCAGCACGGCACCGATGAGCAGAAGGCCAAGTATCTGCCCCGGATGGCGACCGGTGAGGTCCGCGGCGCGTTCTCGATGTCCGAGCCAGGCCTGGGGTCGGATGTCTCCGCGGTCTCGACCAAGGCCACGAGGCTGGAGGACGGGTCCTACTCCATCACCGGCCAGAAGATGTGGCTGACCAACGGTGCCACCTCGACCCTTGTCGCGTTGCTGACGAAGACGGACGAGGGCTCCGACAACGTCTACCGGAACATGACGACGTTCTTGGTCGAGAAGGAGGCCGGGTTCGGGCAGACCGCGCAGGGTGTGACGGTGCCGGGCAAGATCGACAAGATGGGCTACAAGGGCGTCGAGACGACCGAGCTCATCCTCGAGGACCACCGCATCGGTGCCGACCAGATCCTGGGCGGGACCCCCGGGCAGGGGTTCTTCCAGATGA
Organism: Nocardioides sp. AN3; assembly: GCF_054653495.1. Taxonomy (NCBI): domain Bacteria; kingdom Bacillati; phylum Actinomycetota; class Actinomycetes; order Propionibacteriales; family Nocardioidaceae; genus Nocardioides; species Nocardioides sp. AN3. The sequence continues at coordinate 205,637 of NZ_BAAIGC010000005.1, read as the reverse complement.
TGGACGGCGTCGAGGTGGGCCGGGTCAACGTGGCCGCCCGGGCGTGCGGTCTGCAGATCCGCGCGTTCGAGCTCGGGGTGGCCTACGCCCAGCAGCGCAAGACCTTCGGCAAGCCGATCGCCGAGCACCAGGCCATCCTGTTCCGGATCGCCGAGATGGCCACCAAGGTCGAGACCAGCCACACCATGATGGTCCGCGCCGCCCGGCTGAAGGACACCGGCCAGCGGATGGACGTGGAGGCCGGGATGGCGAAGATGGTCGCCTCGGAGTATGCCAACGAGGTCGTGGAGGACTCCTTCCGCATCCACGGCGGGTATGGCTACTCCAAGGAGTACGAGATCGAGCGGCTCTACCGCGAGACCGCGTTCATGCTCATCGGCGAGGGCACCAGCGACATCCAGAAGATGATCATCGGCCGCAGCCTGCTCAAGGACTACAAGGCCTGAACGCGGCCGCAGCCAGGGCGGTCCAGCGGACCGAGCCTGGAGCGTCGGACGCGGTTCGCTAGCCTGACCCACCATGGCTGAGCGCGTCGTCCTGCACGTCGGACTCATGAAGTCCGGCACCAGTCATCTGCAGAGCCGCCTCGTCGACGCCCCGGACCGGCTGGCAGCTGCTGGCTTCGTCTTCCCGGGCCCCACCTGGAGCGACCACGTCGACGCCGTCCGAGAGGTCCTCGGCCGCCGCCGCGCTGACGAGGCGCCGGGCCGCTGGTCGCGCATGGTGTCGGAGATCGACCGGTTCCCGGGGACGGCCATCATCTCGATGGAGTTCCTCGCGGCTGCCGGAGTCGACCGCGTGCGCGACGTCGTCGACTCCTTCCGCGGCACGGCCCTCGACGTGGTCGTCACTGTGCGCGACCTCGGCCGGGCGATCCCCTCGATGTGGCAGGAGTCGGTGAAGAACGGCCGCACCTGGCCCTGGGGGGAGTACGTCGATGGCGTGCGCCACCACCGCGGCCCGGGCGAGGACTTCTGGCGGGAGCAGGATGCCGTCGCGGTGACCGCGAAGTGGTCGGACGTGGTCGGCGCCGACCATGTCACCGTGGTGACGCTGCCGCGTCCAGGCGCCGACCCGGAGACGTTGTGGCAACGGTTCTGCCAGACGACGGGGCTGCCGCCCGAGGCGTCGGCCGCGCCCGAGAGCGGCAACGAGTCGCTCGGCGCCGCCTCCGCGGTGCTCATGGAGCGTCTCAATCACCGGTTGAGCGACCTCCCGTGGCCCGACTACTCGCGCTACGTGAAGTTCGGCCTGGCGAAGTGGATCCTGACCGGACATCGCACGGCGGAGCCGGCGATCGGCTTCACCATCGGCCGCTGGCTTCGCCGAGCGGCCGATCAGCAGCAGACGGGGTTGGCCGCAGCAGGCGTCAGGGTCGTGGGCGACCTGTCCGACCTCGAGCCGGTGCCCTCGGCCGGTGTCAGCCCGCAGAAGGTCGGGGTCGAGGCGCAGCTCGACGCGGCACTCCACGCGATCGAGGAGCTCCTGCGACGCGACGTGGCCGACGACCCCGAGCGATCCGCGGGCGGTGCCGTGGATGGCTGACCGCGTCGTCCTCCATGTCGGTGCCATGAAGTCCGGGACGACGAGCCTGCAGGAGCTGATGTTCGCCGACAAGGCCAGGCTGGCCGAGCAAGGGATCCTCGTGCCGGGCCAGGCGTGGGGTGACCAGGCACGGGCCGTCACGGAGGTGGCCCGCACGTGGCGCGCGGACGGCGAGCTGTGGACCGCCCTCGTCGCCGAGATGGCGGATGCGCCCGGCACGGCGGTGGTGTCGATGGAGTATCTGGGCGCCTTCGCGCCCCCGCAGATCGCGGCCGTCGTCGACAGCCTTGGCGAGGCCGCGCGGGTCGAGGTCGTCATCACCGCCCGCGACCTCAACCGGAGCCTGGTCTCGATGTGGCAGGAGACGATCCAGAACGGCCGGTCATGGCCGTGGGCCGACTACACGTCCGCCGTTCGTCGGAGCCGACCGCACGGCCGCATGCTGCGGTCCGAGTCTGAGGCCGGCCGGCTGTTCTGGGGACAGCAGGACCTCGGGGCGATGGTCCGCCGGTGGGCTGCGGGCGTCGGTGACGATGCCGTCACCGTGGTGACCTTGCCCCCGCCAGGAGGCACCGGCACCGAGCTCACCCAGCGCTTCGCTCGCGCGGTCGGATTCGCTCCCGCATCCGCAACCCGGAAGTCGGCCAACGCCTCGCTCGGGCTGCTCTCAGCCGTCCTCCTGCAACGCGTGAACGCCCGTCTGGAGGCGGCCGGCCTCGACCGCACCGACGGCAAGCGCTTCCGCAAGCGGCTGGTCGCCAAGCAGATCCTTGCCGCTCGCGCAGCCGCCGAGCCGCGGATCGGGCTGCCTGTCGCGTCCTGGGTCACGAAGCACACCACTCGCACCGTGGACGGCCTGATCCGGGCCGGGACGCGCTTGGAGGGGTCCTGGTCGGACCTGACACCCGCCGAGGTTCCCGGCGACGACCCCGCCAAGGTCGCCGACGCGGCCCTGACCGCCGTCGCGGCCGAGGCCTTCGCCACGCTTCGTCGCCATCTGGCCGACGAGGCCGTGGCGTCGCTTCCTGACTGGCCGGCAGGGGCTGACGGCGACGCCGCGGTGGCGGCGTTCGCCGATCTCGTCGCCGCCGGCGTCCGTGCCGGGGTGACGGTCTGAGCAGGCCCTACTTCAGGCGGATATGAGTTTTCCCACCCGGGCAGCGGTTCCGCAGGGGCAGCCTGCTCCGTGATCATGGGGCCGCTAGTGCTGAGTGTGGCGATGCGGAGGACAGCGATGTCGAAGACCGACCAGGGCAACTTCTTCGAGGACTTCAAGGTCGGCCAGGTGCTCGAGCACGCCACGCCCCGAACCGTCACCGAAGGAGACCGAGCGCTCTACGGGGCGATCTATCCGACCCGCTTCGCGGTCCCGTCGTCGGCAGAGTTCGCCGCGTCGGTCGGTCTCGACCCCCACCCGGTGGAGGAGCTGGTCGCCTTCCACATCGCCTTCGGCAAGACGGTGCCGGACGTCTCGCTCAATGCGGTGGCCAACCTGGGCTATGCCGAGTGTCGCTTCCACCGGCCGGTCTCTCCTGGCGACACCGTGTCGACCCGCTCGGAGGTCATCGGCCTCAAGCAGAACTCCAACGGCAGGTCCGGCGTCGTCTACGTTCGCTCGACCGCCACGAACCAGCGGGGCGAGACCGTCATCGACTGGGCGCGCTGGGTGATGGTCCACAGGCGCACGCCGGCCGAGGGGTCGGCGCCCGACGCGGTCGTCCCCGACCTGCAGGATGCCGTGGCCGCCGGCGACCTGGTGGTCCCGCCGGGGCTCACCTTCACCGCCTACGACTTCAACGCCGCCGGTGAGCCGCACCGGCTGGGTGACTACGAGGTGGGGGAGCGGATCGACCACGTCGACGGAGTCACGTTGACCGACGCCGAGCACATGATGGCCACCCGACTGTGGCAGAACACCGCGAAGGTCCACTTCAACACCGAGGCGCGGCCGGACGGGCGGCGCCTGGTCTACGGCGGCCACGTCATCTCCCTGGCTCGTGCCCTCTCGTTCAACGGACTGGCCAACGCCCAGCTGATCGCGGCGATCAACGCCGGCTCCCATGTCGCACCGGCGTTCGCCGGGGACACCGTGTATGCCTGGTCGGAGGTGCTCGACCGGGCGCAGACGCAGGCCCCGGGTGTCGGGGCGATCCGCCTGCGGCTGGTCGCGACGAAGGGTCGGGACGAGTCGATGACGCTGCGAGGTGACGACGGCACGTACGCCGACGGCGTCCTGCTCGACCTCGACTACTGGGCGCTCATGCCCCTCTGAGGCCTTCGCGCGAGCGGGGCGGGGGCGAACGCCCGCGCCAACGGCAGCATCCCCAGGATCAGCACCATGGGGACCGCAAAGCCGACCCGCAGGCTCCCGGCCCCGACGAGGCCGGTCAGCACGGCCCCCAGGAGTGCCCCGACGTAGTTGAACTGGTTGAAGCGTGCGATCAGGGCATCGACGCGCGCCCGCTCGGTCGACCCGAAGTCCGTCGGGGCACCCCCGGCGATCCGCGCGGCCGCTGAGAAGCTCAACGGTGCGATGACCGCCACGCCTGCGCCGAGCACCGTGAAGCCGAGGACCGCCACCGGCCAGGTCGGGGCGAAGACGACGACGGCGAGCGCGGCCGAGCCGACCAGTGCGCCGAGGCGCAGCACGCGCACGGCGCCGTACCGGCCCACCAGAGAGTCGCCGGCGACGCGGGTCACGAGGCTCGCCAGCAGGTAGGGGAACGTCGCCAGCGCGACCAGCCGCTGTGGGGTGTCGAAGACCTGGTCGAGGTAGGTCGGTCCCCACGTCTGTGCGGCCGTGTCGACCATGTAGAACAGCACCATGCCGAGGCCGACCAGCAGGATCGGCCGCCAGGGCACCTCGGCCGTGGCATCAGTGGCCGGCGTCCCGTGGTCACGGGCGACGAACGGCGCGAGGGCGACGACGGCCGGCACGGCGCCGACGACTCCGGTGAGGGCGAGCGGTGCGTCCCCGGCCGCGAGCGCGAGGCCGGCGCCGACCAGGCCTCCCGCGGTCCAGGCGCCGTGGAACGACGGCAGGATGGGGCGGCCGTAGCGGTGCTCCAGCGCGACGGCCTGCATGTTCGTGGTCGCGTCGACGACGCCGAGGGCGACGCCGTAGACGGCCAGGCCGCCGATGAAGAAGGCGAACGCCGGCGCGGCCGCCGCCACCGGCACCGAGACCGCGATGGCGAGCAGCCCGGCGCGCAGGAGGGCGGCACTCGAGGCTCGGTGAGCCAGCTGCTCGGCGACCACCGACCCGGCCCCTGCGAGGAGCACGATCATCAGCAGCACCAACGAGAGCCCGACCTCCCCCAGGTCCCAGTGGTCGCGGAACCTCGGCAGCCGGGTGGTGAGGCTGACGAACACCATGCCCTGCGTGGCGAAGGCGGCCGCGACGGCGGCGCGGTGGCGGCCCAGACCGGGACTCATGCGCCGAGACTGCCAGACCCCCTGGCAGACTGGGGGCGATGACCGATGTCTATCTCGTCCGGCACGGTGCGACCGAGTGGAGCGTGTCCGGGCGGCACACCGGCACGACCGATGTGCCGCTCCTGCCCGACGGTGAGGAGGCAGCGCGTGCGCTCGCCCCGCGTCTGTCCGGCATCGACTTCGACCTCGTGCTGACCTCGCCTCGTCAGCGCGCTCGCCGGACGGCGGAGCTGGCCGGCTTCCCGGGTGCGGTGGTCGACGACGACCTCGGCGAGTGGGGGTACGGCGCCTACGAGGGCGTCACCACGGACACGATCCGCGAGACGGATCCGGGCTGGACGATCTGGACCGGCCTCACCCCGGGTGGGGAGACCTGCGAGCAGGTCGGCACACGACTCGACCGGGTCATCGCGCGTGTCCGCGCCGCGGGAGGCGACGTGCTCGTCTTCGGGCACGGTCATGCGCTCCGCGCGCTCGCGGCCCGCTGGCTCGGCCTGCCCGCGACCGAGGGCCGGCTGTTCCGGCTCGACACGGCCACCCTGTCCGTGCTCGGCCTCGAGCGCGAGCAGCCGGTGATCCTGCACTGGAACTCCTGAGGTCGGTGCCAGCGTGCGTGCGGCGGCGGGGGGCTCCCTCTTGACGGCCCACCCGCACGACCGACACCGTGGCCTGGTGACGCCTGGCTGTCCGCGCTGCCCCACGCCCGTCGCACCGGCTGAGACGCCGGACTCGGGATGGACGTGTCCTGAGCACGGCCTCGTCTCGCCCCTGTGGCGGCCGGACGAGGCGACCTACGACGAGTTCGCGGCTCACCTGGAGCTCGCCGGCCACGTCCCGACGTACCTCCCCTGGCCGCTCAGCCCCGGCTGGCGGCTCACCGACTTCGGCGTCATCGAGGGCGCGGCGACCTACACCTGCGTCTCCGGCACGAGCGAGCTGGACGGCCCGGTCGACCTCATCGTCGTCGCCGAGGAGCCGGCAACCGGTCTCGGGTCACGCTGCGCCGGGACCGTCCACGACGACCCGGGCCACGAGCTCGGCGACGGCCCCCCGGCCTCGAAGGTCCGCCTCGACGGTCAGCCCGTGCCGTTGTGGGCCGTGTCGACCATCGACGGCAACGGCACCGCCACCGAGTGGGACCGCTCGGTGCTGGCCGGCGAGGGCGGTGGCCGGTGGCTGTGGATGGTGATCAGGCCGGCGTCGGCCTTGCTGCTGCTGCGTGACCCCTGGCTGCTGCGCGATGTGTCGGCACTGGGACCGGCGCTGCTCGAGGTGCCGTTCGGAGGCCCGGCGCCGTCCTGGTGAGGGCCCCTCCCACTATCCTTCGCCGGGTGCGCATCGATCTCCACACTCACTCGCGTGTGAGCGACGGGACCGATTCGCCCGACGAGCTCGTGCGGGCGGCTCAGGCCGCCGGGCTGGACGTCGTCGCGCTGACCGACCACGACACGGCGGACGGCTGGGACGAGGCGGCGGCGACGGCCCACGAGCTCGGCATCGAGCTGGTCCGGGGGATGGAGATCAGCACCACCCACGAGGGCAGGAGCGTCCACCTCCTCGGCTATCTGCCCGACCCGACGTATCCTCCGCTCGCCGACGAGCTGCGCCACGTCCTCGACGGGCGCCGCTCGCGGCTGCCGGCGATGGTGGAGAGGCTGCGTGGCCTCGGCATCGACCTCACGGTCGACGACGTCCTCGCCGTCTCGGCCGACGCGGCGGCCTCCGGCCGGCCGCACGTGGCGGACGCGCTGGTGCGCAAGGGGGTCGTCGCTGACCGGGACGAGGCCTTCGACACGCTGCTCGCGGCCGGACGGCCGGCGTACGTGGGCAGATACGCCACCCCGCTGGACAGGGCCATCCGGCTCGTCTCGGCCGCCGGCGGGGTCTCGGTGATCGCCCACGTGTGGGGGCGCAGCCGGTCCGAGAGCCCGGGGGAGACCGAGCTCGCCGCGCTGCAGGAGGTCGGGCTGACCGGCATCGAGGTCGACCACCAGGACCACGACCCCGACCGTCGCGAACGGCTGCGTGCCATCGCGCGCGACCTCGGTCTGGTGGCCACGGGCTCCAGCGACTACCACGGCGCCGGGAAGACGCTGCACGACCTCGGCATCAACACGACCGCACCGGAGGAGTACGAGCGACTGCTCGACGCCGCAGCCGCCGCATCGGCCGCCAGCGGCCGCAGCACCCCCCAGGTCGTCGCGTGAACGTCACCTTGATGGTCGAGGTCTTCGTGACCCTCTTCGTCATCATGGACCCGGTGGGCACCGTCCCCATCTTCCTCTCGCTGACCTCGGGGCGCTCGGCCGCGACGGCCCGTCGTGCGGCGTGGCAGGCGGTGCTGGTGGCGTTCTTCGTCATCGTCGTCTTCGCGCTCTTCGGGCAGGGGATCCTCGACTACCTCTCGATCTCCCTCGCCGCGCTCCAGGGCGCGGGCGGCCTGCTGCTTCTCCTCGTCGCCCTGGAGCTGCTCACCGGCAACGACGACGAGCCGACCGCGGCGGCGGGCACGAACGTCGCCCTGGTGCCGCTCGGCACGCCGCTTCTCGCCGGACCAGGGGCGATCGTGGCCACCATGGTCTTCACCCGGCGCATCCACGACGTCGGGGATGTCGCCGCCGTCGCCCTCGGCATCATCGGGGTGCATGCGGTGCTGTGGCTGGCCATGCGGTTCTCGTTGCCGATCCTGCGCCTCATCCGCGCGAGCGGCGTCCTGCTCGTCACCCGCATCGCGGGTCTCCTGCTGTCCGCCATCGCGGTGCAGATGGTGGCCGACTCGGTGCGCGCCTTCATCGAGCAGTAGCGGGGCGTCGCGCCGTCGGCGTCAGCCCGGGCGGCAAGGTCGGTGTGACGATGGAGCCGGTCACGGCATCGCCGTAGGTCGTGGTCCGCTCCGGGTGGCGGCTCGCGAAGAGGGCGACGTAGGCGCAGACGATGGCGTCGACCTGGTCCTCGACGACCCGCAGCTGGCTCTTGCGCTCAGCGCGTCGGACGGCGGCTCGCAGCGCCCCCCAGCCGGGGGGTCCGCCCTCGTCGGCCGCAGGGTCGCCGTGGAGCCGGAGGGGCGGCTCGGCGTCCGCGAGCGACTCGACCAGGTCGAGCAGCACGGTGAGCTCGCCGACGAGCCGGTCGAAGTCGCGTCCGGGCTTGTTCTTGTACTTCAGTGTCCTGCCCAGCCGGAACAGTGCCACGGTGGCCGCGTGCGGGTAGACCTCGATCGCCCGGCGCGGGCTGCCGGCCCGCCCGTCGATGTCAAGGCCGAGTCGCGTCGCCACTCGTGCGCCCCGCGGCTGGATCCGGAACTCCGGCCGCGAGGTGTTCGTCGGATGCGCACCGGCGTCGAACCTGGCGAAGTCCGCGTTGAGCAGCGCCTCAGCGGGACGGTTGCCGGTGGGGTTGCGGACGACCAGGGGGGCGTCGATCGCGGCCAGGCAGTCGCCGGCGACGTACGGCGCCAAGGCAGCGACGATCTCGTCGTCGCTCCCGACCGCGCAGACGAGGACGAGCGAGCCGGCATCGTCGAGCACCGCCAGGCCTGTGGGTCGGCGCTCGCCCCACGCGAGGTCGATGCCGGCGAAGAACATGGGCCGCCGCTCAGCGGCGCCCGAGCGACTGGAACCGCTGCAGCACGCCGCGAGGCACCAGGCGCGTGAGCCCGACGATGGCCTTGTACTGCGGCGACGGCACCGAGAACGCCTTGCCCTTGTCGTAGTCCGCCAGCGCCTCGCTGACCAGCTCGTCGACGTCGAGCCACATCCAGTCCGGTGCCGATCCGCGGCCCACGCCCATCCGCTGGTGGAACTCGGTCCTGGTGAAGCCTGGCAGCAGCGCCATCACCGTGACGCCGGCCGGGCGGTACTCGTGATGGGCCCATGCGGTGAAGCTGTTGATCCACGCCTTGGCGGCGCTGTAGGTGCCGCGCGGCAGGTACGACGCGACGCTGCCGACGTTGATCACGCCGCCGCGGCCGCGGCGGACCTGCCCCGCGAGCGCTGCGTGGCTGAGGCGGAGCGGGGCGATGACGAGCAGGTCGGTCATCGCGGTCTCCTCGTCCGCGGTGTTGTCCAGGAAGCGCCTCCTCAGCCCGAAGCCGGCGTTGTTGACCAGCAGGTCCACGGGTCGGTCGGTGCTGGCGAGGCGGTCCTCGACCCGCGCGAGCTGCACCCGGTCGACCAGGTCCGCGGACAGCACCTCGACGGTGACGCCGTACGTGCCGTGCAGCTCCGCGGCGACCGCCTGGAGCCGGGCGCCGTCGCGGGCCACGAGCACGAGGTCATGCCCTCGGTCGGCGAGCTGGCGGGCGAAGGCGTGACCGATGCCGGCCGTGGCGCCGGTGACGAGTGCGGTTGACATGCGTCTCAGTCTGGCCCAGACGCCTCCGCCGTCCGGCATGATGGCCCCGATGACCACCACGCTCGCTGTCGCCAACCAGAAGGGCGGCGTCGCCAAGACGACCTCTGTCGCGTCGATCGGCGCGGCGCTCGCGGAGCGCGGTCAGCGGGTGCTCCTCGTCGACCTCGATCCGCAGGCCTGCCTGACCTTCTCCCTGGGCGTCGACCCCGAGGACCTGGAGCGGTCGGTGCACGAGGTGCTCACGAAGGGCCTCGATCCCGAGGAGGTCATCCTCGAGACCGACGACGGCGTCGACCTGCTGCCGGCCACGATCGACCTGGCGCGTGCCGAGGCGGATCTGCTCACCCGCACCGGCCGTGAGCACGTGGTCAAGGCCTCGCTCGAGGAGCTGCTCCAGGGTGACGGCTCCTACGACTGGGTGCTGCTGGACTGCCCGCCGTCGCTCGGCGTGCTGACCGTGGCCGCGCTGACCGCCGCCGATGCGGTGCTCGTGCCGTTGCAGTGCGAGACCCTGTCGCATCGCGGCGTCGGTCAGCTGCTCGACACCGTGCACGACGTCCGCCGCTTCACCAACAAGGGCCTGGAGGTCTGGGGCGTCCTTCCGACCATGTACGACGGCCGCACGACCCACGCTCGGACGGTGCTCGACACGATCTCGGCGACCTACGACCTCGACGTGGTCGAGCCACCCATCCCGAAGACCATCAAGTTCGCCGAGGCTCCGGCAGCGGGACGGTCGATCCTCGCCACCTCGCGGTCCAGCAAGGGGGCGCAGGCCTACCGTGAGGTGGCCGCCAACCTGATCGCACGCGCCGCTCAGCGACCCTGATCTCGAAGGGTCGCTGAGTCAGCTCTCGCTGGAGGCGCCCGCCTCGGCGGCGGCCCCGCGGGCGGCAGCGGAGGACCGGCGGCGGCGCCGGTTGCGGGAGGCCGACGTCGACTCCCCGTCGGTGGCGCCCGCGGCGGAGGACTCGGAGGCCTCAGGCGACTCCGCTGTCGCCGCGTCGCCGTCGACCGGGCGGCCGCCGCGCGAGCGGGTCCGGCTCCGGCTGCGGTTGCGCGGTGCCCGCTCAGTGCGCTCCGCGTCGGACCGCTCCTCGCGCGATCGCTCAGCCGGCTTCTCCGCGGCGGCCCTCTTGATCCGGCCCTTCGTCCCCTTGGGGATGCCCATCTCGTGGAGGAAGTGCTCGGAGGAGGAGTAGGTCTCGACCGGCTCGTCGAACGGCAGGTCGAGCGCCTTGTTGATCATCTTCCACTTGTGGATGTCGGCCCAGTCGACCAGGGTGACCGCGATGCCCGAGGCGCCCGCGCGACCGGTGCGGCCGATCCGGTGGACGTAGGTCTTCTCGTCGTCCGGCGTCGTGTAGTTGATGACGTGCGAGACGCCGGTCACATCGATGCCACGGGCCGCGACGTCGGTCGCGACGAGAACCTGCACCTTGCCGTCGCGGAAGCGCTGCATCGTCTTCTCGCGGGCGACCTGTGCCATGTCGCCGTGCAGGGGAGCGGCCGGGAAGCCGCGGTCGGCGAGGTCCTCGGCGACGCGCTGCGCCTGCCGCTTGGTCCGGGCGAAGACGACGACCTTGTCGACGTCCTCGGCCTGCAGGATGCGGCCGATCATCTCGGGCTTGTCGAGGTCGTGCGCCTGGTAGACGAACTGCGCGGTGGCCGGCACCGTCGCGTTCTCGTACGACGACTCGGCGCGGATGTTCATCGGGTGGCGCATGTAGATGCGTGCCAGCGAGACGATCGGACCGGGCATGGTCGCCGAGAACAGCATCGTCTGACGCGTCTCGGGGGTCAGCTTGATGAGTCGCTGGATGTCCTCCAGGAAACCCAGGTCGAGCATCTCGTCGGCCTCGTCGAGCACAAGGGCGTGCACGTGGGAGAGGTCGAGGACGCGGCGGTTGGCCAGGTCGATGAGGCGTCCGGGTGTGCCGACGACGATGTCGACGCCTGCTGCGAGCGCCTCTGTCTGCGGCTCGTAGCCGACGCCGCCGTACACCGTCAGGACGCGCAGTCCGCGGTCCTCGGAGGCGAGCGCGAGGTCACCGGAGACCTGGAGCGCCAGCTCGCGGGTCGGGGCGACCACGAGCGCCTGCGGCTTGCCCTGCGGCAGCTCGGCGTAGTCGGGGTCCTTGGGGGAGACGCTGCGCTGCACCACCGGGATGCCGAAGGCGAGCGTCTTGCCGGTGCCGGTGCGGGCCTGGCCGATGAGGTCGGTGCCCAGGAGGGCGACCGAGAGGGTCATCTCCTGGATCGCGAACGGAGTGGTGATGCCCTTGCGCTCGAGCGCGTCACAAATCTCGGGGTGCACCCCGAGCTCTCGGAAGGTGGTCATCTGTCGCTTTCGTGTGCCGGCGGCTCGCCGGGTTGCTGGTCCGTGCGGCGGAGGCACTCACAGCTTCGAGGCGATCAGCGCTGCGCCGCGCACATACACGGCCGCGCGGGCGCCGGCTCGTGTCGTCGTCGACGCCGATGGCGCGGTGCGGCCAGTCAATCGGTGGTCATCCTATCGGTAGGGTGGCCACGTGACTGCATCGGTGGACTCGGCCGCGTTCTCCGACCCCGTCTACCGTGAGGCGATCGTCGATCTCCTCGCCGCGGTGGGGTATGGCGAGGTCAGCGCGTTCGAGCGGCTCGCCGAGGACGCCAAGCTGGCGCCGACCCTCGAGGACAAGCTCGTCCTGGGCATGTTCGCCGCCCAGCAGCTGGGGAAGGTCGACCTCATCCGCGCACGGCTCACCGAGCTCGGCACCGACCCGTTCGCGGCGATGGAGTCCTTCCGCGACGGCTTCGACTCGTTCCACGCCCACACTGCGCCGAGCGACTGGTGGGAGGGGCTCGTCAAGGCATACGTCGGCGACGGGCTCGCCAACGACTTCTACCGCGAGATCGCGGCGTTCCTGGACCCGCAGACGCGCGACCTCGTGCTGACCTCGCTCGAGGACACGGGCCACGCCGAGTTCGTCGTGGACCGGGTCCGCGCCGGGATCGCGGCCGACCCCAGGCTGGCCGGCCGCCTCGCGCTGTGGGGACGCCGGCTGATGGGGGAGGCGCTCACCGAGGCGCAGCGGGTCGCCGCCGACCGGGACGCGCTCTCCGCGCTGCTGGCCGGCGGCATCGACATGCCCGGACTCGACCTCGCCGCCATCGGCCGGATGTTCGCGCGGCTCACCGAGCGCCACGTCGAGCGGATGACCGGTCTCGGCCTGGAGCACTGACCCGCGCGGGTCGAGGGGGTCAGCTGCGGAAGCCGACGTGTCCCATCGTGCTCGTCCCCAGCTCGACGTAGGCGAGCCTCTCGGCAGGGACGTAGACCTTGCGGCCCTTGTTGTCGGTCAGGCTGAGCAGCCCGCCGCCGGCGATCGCGTCGCTCACCAGCTTCTCGACGGCCTCGGCCGTCTCGTCGATCTCCAGGACCAGCTCGCGCTGCGCGTGCTGGACGCCGATCTTGACCTCCACGGGGTCTCCTTCTTGTGGGTGGGATGCGTCAGTGCTCGTCGGCCTTGGGATAGCCGCGGATGCCGCGCCAGGCCAGCCCGGCGACCAGCGCCGCAGCCTCCTCGCGGGCCAGACCGCCGCTCTCGTCGAGCCAGAACCGGGAGCTGACGTGGGCCATTCCCACCAGGGAGACGGCCAGCAGCCGCGACGCGGCATCGGGCAGGCCGGTGTCGTCGTGGATGACCTCCGCGATGGCGGCGGCGCACTCGTTGGTCACGCGGTCGACCTGCTCGCGGACGGCCGGCTCATTGGTCAGGTCGGACTCGAAGACGAGACGGAACGCTCCGGACTCGCTTGCGACGTAGGAGTAGAAGGCGTCGATCGTCGCGGCGACGCGCTGCTTGTTGTCCTGCGTGGAGTCGAGCGCGGCGCGGCACTTCGCGATGATCGTGTCGCAGGACTGCTCGAGCAGGGCGAGGTAGAGCTCCAGCTTGCCGGGGAAGTGCTGGTAGAGGACCGGCTTGGACACGCCGGCCTTGTCGGCGATGTCGTCCATCGCGGCGGCGTGGTAGCCCTGAGCGACGAAGACCTCGAGCGCGGAGTCGAGGAGCTGCGCCCGCCGCTCGCGCCGAGGCATGCGACCACCCCGGGGGCGAGCGGTCTCGAGGTCATAGTCCGTCGTCACGCGCCGAGCCTACTCTGCGCCCCACTTCCGTCCGGATGACGGGATGAGTTCCGGGGCGCGTCGCGCGGCGAGGGAACATGGACGCCGGTGCGCGGCGTTGCACCAGCATTGCCCCGCAGAACCGTCCGGCCGACCTGGACGCAACCGACCTAACGAAAGGGAGACCGACGTGTCCTTCCCCCCGCTCGTGGAGCCTGCCGTCGAGCTCTCGATCGATGAGGTGCGACGCTACAGCCGCCATCTCATCATCCCCGACGTGGGCATGTCCGGCCAGAAGCGGCTCAAGAACGCGAATGTCCTCGTGATCGGTGCGGGCGGCCTGGGCAGCCCCGCGCTGCTCTACCTGGCCGCCGCCGGCGTGGGCACGATCGGCATCGTCGAGTTCGACGAGGTCGACGAGTCGAACCTCCAGCGTCAGATCATCCACGGCCAGTCCGACATCGGCCGCCCGAAGGCGGAGTCGGCGCGGGACGCCATCAAGGAGGCGAACCCGTACGTGGAGGTGGTCGTCCACGGCGAGCGGCTCGACAACGACAACGTCTTCCGCATCTTCGAGGGCTACGACCTCATCGTCGACGGCACCGACAACTTCGCGACCCGCTACATGGTCAACGACGCGGCGTACTTCCTCGGCATCCCGTATGTCTGGGGCTCGATCTACCGCTTCGACGGCCAGGCCTCGATCTTCGCGGCCGGCCTGCGCAACGGCAAGGACCCGGAGCTGGCGTTGGCGGCCGCCGACGCGCCGTGCTACCGCTGCCTCTACCCGGAGCCGCCCCCGCCGGGCATGGTCCCCTCCTGCGCCGAGGGCGGCGTGCTGGGCGTGCTGTGCGCGAGCATCGGCGCGATCCAGGTCACCGAGGCGATCAAGCTCCTCACCGGCGTCGGCGACCCGCTCGTCGGCGAGCTGATGATCTACGACGCGCTCGAGATGAGCTACCGCAAGCTGAAGGTGCGCAAGGACCCCAACTGCGCACTGTGCGGCGACGCGCCGACGGTCGACTCGCTCATCGACTACGAGGTCTTCTGCGGCGCTGTGTCGGAGGAGGCCGCCAATGCCGCCGCCGGCTCCACGATCTCGGTGGTCCAGCTCGAGCACATGATCAAGGAGCGCGAGGAGGGCGGCCGCGACTTCGTCCTGGTGGACGTGCGCGAGCCCAACGAGTTCGAGATCAACCGGATCCCCGGCGCGATCCTCATCCCGAAGGGCGAGTTCCTCAACGGCAACGCCATCGCCCAGCTCCAGGAGCTGACCGGCGACGGCGCGAAGCAGCTGGTCCTGCACTGTAAGTCCGGTGTTCGCTCGGCTGAGGCGCTCGCGATCGCGAAGGGCGCGGGCTACTCCGACGCCGTGCACGTCGGTGGTGGCGTCGTCGCGTGGGTCAACCAGATCGACCCCTCGCAGCCGGCGTACTGACGTCCCCCATCTGAGGGATCCGCCGCCCGTCCGGATAACTCCGGGCGGGCGGTCCTCGTTGCAGGGGGTGGGCCGCATCTCGGCGGCCCGCGTCGTGGAGGGTCGTGATGAAGCAGTCGCGGATGACTCAGGTGGTCACCATCTCTCTCGCCGTCCTGCTGGCGGTCGTGGCCGCCCTCGTGCTGCTCACGCAGGCGAAGGCGTCCGGCGCGCCGACGTGGGCGCTAATCTGCCCCGGGTGGATGTGAGCCCGGACCTCACCGAGTACGACGACGCCGTCCTCTCGGTCGTCGAGCAGGTGCCGCCTGGACGGGTGACGACGTACGGCGCTGTGGCGGACGTCCTCTTCGACGTCCACGGACACGGGCCGCGGTCGGTGGCGCGTGTGATGTCGCGGCATGGCTCGAGCGTCACCTGGTGGCGCTGCGTCCGCTCCGACGGGACACTTCCCGGCTGGCTGCTCGACGAGGCACGGCAGGCCTGGCTCGAGGAGGGCACGCCGCTGCGGCCGTCGGGCGCGGTGGACGTCAGACAGGCCCTGTGGCTGCCCGCTCTCGGGTGAGGGCCGCCAGCCTGGCGAGCGCCGCCGGGAAGATGTCCGCGGGAGGGTTGACGAGCCCGGCGCCGACCTGACCGGTTCCGGCCACCTTGCCAGCCATGCCCGTGTTGATCTGGGGGAGGATGCCCGTCCGGCAGACCCGGGTGACGTCGATGCCGGCCGGCACGCCCTGGAACTCCAGCACCGGAACGCTCCAACGGGGGTTCTCGCCCAGGCAGATCTCCTGCATGCGACGGGTGGTGGCGAGTGCGTCCGGGACGCTGCCGCCGACGAGGCGGACGATCGCAGGTGCCGTCGCCATCGCGAAGCCACCGATGCCGGCCGTCTCCGTGATCGCGGAGTCGCCGATGTCGGGGTTGGCGTCATCGGGACCGTAGTCGCCCAGGAAGAGTCCCTCGGGCACCTGCGCCGGACCGGTGAACCACTCGTCTGACGTGCCGGAGACCTGGATGCCGAAGTCGGTGCCGTTGCGGGCCATCGCGACCACCATCGTGGAGCCGGGGACGTCGCGCGCCGCATCGAGCGCGAGCTTGCAGGCCGGCATGGCCAGGTTCAGGAAGAAGTGGTCGTTGCCACCGACGAAGCGGAGCACCTCGGCCACGTCGGCCGCTTCCAGCCCGCTGGTCACCAGCCAGGGGGAGAGGTCGCGCAGGAGCATCAGCGTGCCGGCGCGGTTGCGGTTGTGCGCCTCGTCGCCCATCTGGAGCATCTGGGTCAGGATGCCGGTCACGTCGAGCAGTCCGCCCGAGTCCGCGAGGCCGCGGACGGCGCGCTGCAGTGCCGGACCCAGCACGTCGCGCATCCAGCGCAGACGGGTGAGCACGCCGGCGTCATAGGCGCCGTAGCGCAGGACTTTGCCCAGCCCCTCGTTGAGGGAGCAGAACGTCCGCCTCCGGCTGTCGGCGTCCTCGAGCACCGACATCCACATCGACGGCGAGACGACGCCCGCCATCGGGCCGACCGCGCCGTGATGGTGACACGGCTCGAAGGTGAAGGAGCCGCCCTCGAAGAGCGCGGGCGCGTCCTCGGGATCCGCGACGAGGCCCTCGAAGGCGGCGGCCGCCATGAGGCCGCCGCGCAGCGGGCCTGACGCGCGATCCCAGGTGATGGGCGGGCCCGCATGGAGGAACTGGCCGTGCTCGAGCCCCAGCACCTGGGCGGCCGGCGCGACGTCGACGAGCCGCGCGGTGACGCCGAGGAAGGCCTCGAGCGCCTGCCGGTTGGCGTCCGGGCGAAGCGGGTCGGTGGCGAGGGTGGCGAGATCGGCGGCGGTCCCCGGCATCGGCGGACGCCAGTCGACCCGGCTGACCGTGACCGCCTGGTCCTCGACGGACGTGGCCAGCAGGTCGATGCCGGAGGCGACGACGGTGTCGACAGGGGATGTCATCGGCGATCTCCGAGCAGCTCGAGGGCACGGCGGGTCGCGCCGGCGTTGGACAGGTGGACCTCGGCCCCGGCGGTCGCGAGCGCCCGGGCCTGACGATGGAGGTCCTGCGGGTCACCGGCGGTGCCGACCAGTGTCACGACGACCGGTTGGTGGATCTGGCGGAGGGTGGGCGCGAGGGTGGCGGCAGGGTCGGCGTCGGCGCCGTGGCCGAGGACGACGTCGAGCAGGATGACCCCTGTCGCCGGATCGGCGGCGGCGCGCGTCAGGTGCTCGAGCCGGAGCGTCGGGTCGATCATCGGATGCGCGCGGCCGATGGTCAGCGCGTCGTCGCCGAAGTCGACGAACGTGTGACCCTCCGCGGTCAACGACGGTGGCAGGGCCCGGTCAGGCTCGAGCGGGATGTTGGAGCGCACCGGGCCGAGCGCCGCTGTGGCGATCAGCATCGCCTCGTCGCACAGCGTGCCGCCGACGAAGAGCCCGCGCAGCCAACGGCCGGAGGGCGCGGGATGGGCCAGCCCATGGACGGGCCACTCCGGCACGGGCACCCCCAGCCGGCTCAGCACCGTCTCGGCCGACGCCGTGAGGTCGGGCGCCCCCGGCCCCAGCAGAGCGGTCTCGACCGGGGTCGAGAGGCCGCCGGCGTACGACGTGATCGCCGCCACGACCTCCGGCGCCGGTGGCTTGGACAGCAGCACGACGAGCTCCACCGACTCGTCCTCGTCGAGGCGGCGCAACGCCTCGCGTGTCGACAGGCCGCCGACGCCGGCCGACAGGTCACGACCGCCCACGCCGAGGGCCGAGGAGACCCCGACACCGGCGTGGTCGAGCAGCGCCAGCAGCTGCTGGGTCCCGGTGCCCGAGGCGGCGACGATGCCGACCGGCCCGGGCTGGACGACATTGGCGAAGCCGAGTCCGAGCCCGCCCACGACGGCCGTCCCACAGTCGGGCCCCATCACGAGGCACCCGCGCGCCGAGGCTGCGCGCTTCAGTGCGACCTCCTGCTCCAGCGGCATGTTGTCGCTGAAGACCATCACGTCGCGTCCCGACTCGACCGCGTCCATCGCCTCGAGCACCGCGAGGTCGCCGGGCACGGAGACCAACACGATCGCCTCGGGACTGCGGCGCAGCGCAGCCGCGGTCGTGCGTGGCGGCGCCAGCTCGCTCGCCGCCCCCGTGTCCGGTCGGCGGCTGGCCTGCGCCAGCAGCCCGTCGATCGCTGCCAGGACGTCGGGCACGCCGTCGGCCGAGTCCAGCCGGAAGGCGACCACGAGGTCGTTGGGACTGACCTCACGCCGCACCGGCAGCCCCATCCCGGCCAGCACGTCCACGTTGAGCGGCGTCGCCATCGCCACCTGGGCGGCGAGCACGCCGGGCAGCTCCTGCGCCTGACGGCTGACCTGCAGAAGCGTCACCGAGTCCGCGTAGGCACCCGACCGGATGTCGACGTGGACGTGTGTCATGCGGCCACACCTCCCGGTCCGGTCGCGAGCTCGGCGAGGCCGAGCTCGATCAGCGCCCGGCGCCCGCCCTCGAGCAGCCCTCGACCGGAGGTGTGCCCGACCGCCTCGAGCGCCGCCGCCGTTGCCGCGCCCTCGGACGTGCCGAGGTGGCGCACCCAGGCGGCGAACTCCGGCATCACCTCGCCGCGCATCGCACAGTCGAGCAGCGTTGCCGACAGGAGCGTGGTGCGGGGGAGAAGCCGCCGGACGGCAGCGTCGACCGGGGGCGTGGCGACGCCGGCCGCGCGATGGATCGCCAGCCAGCCACAGAGCACGTCGTCGCCGTAGGGCGTGAGACCCTCACCCGCGCCGATCAGCCCCGCCACCCAGGACGACGCGGCGCTCGCGGCGGCTGGCTGGGGCGGGGCAGCCGCTCTGAGCAAGGGCACCGCCACGTCGACGATCCGACCGACCGCCACCGCGGTGCCGTCGAGATGGAGGACGCCGTCCTCGACATGGGCCCGGTCGCCGGCCACCCCCGCCAAGCTGGTCACCCGCAAGGCACAGGGGACCCCGACGGCGGCTGCGTCGACGACGCCGACGCACCAGCCGGCCACCTCGAGGTAGAGCGAGTGCGGGCTGCGGTGGATGATCCGGGTCGGACCGTCCGGGGTGAGTGCGATGCGGTCTCTCACGCGGCGCGGTGCGGCCGCGGGCAGCCGGGTCGGCGGATTCACCTCCCCGACGCTAGCCGTGGACTTTCCGCTGTGCCGATGTGAGGATCTGACAACGATCGGGTGAGGTCGCCGCAGATGTTGCCACGGACGTCGAGGAGGGGCCGAGCGTGACCGACCAGCTCACGGACCAGCACGTCGAACAGCACAGCGCGATCGAGGCGCTCGCCCGGATCGACACCCTCCACCGTGCCCTCACCCAGATCGTCCTCGAGGACGGCACGCTCGACAACATCGGCGCCGAGGTGGCGCGGGTCCTCGGCGCAGGTGTCCTCGTCACCTCGACCGACGGCCGCGAGCGCGCCGCCGCGGTGACGATCGACCACCGTGCCGTGCTCGACGAGCACGACCTGGTGGACCCGACGGGCCGGATCCGCATCGAGCGCCTGAGCGGGGCCCACGTCCCCCTCCCCGGCGGCGGCGAGGCGCGCAGCCAGCGGGTCGCCGCGGGCGGGTCCGATCTCGCACGGCTCATCGCGGTCAAGCTCGACGGACCGATCACCGAGGACGACGTCCATGCCCTGGAGCGCGCCGCCGCGGTCGCCGCGCTGCTGATCACGCGGCAGGAGGCGATCACGGCCGTCGAGAACAAGTACCAGGGCGACTTCCTCCGCGACCTCTTCCTGCACCGCACGGGTGGGTTGCCGAGCAGCGACGACTACGTCGCCGAGCACGCCGCCACCTTCGGGTGGGACCTCGACCGTCCGATGGTCGTGCTGTGTGCCGAGATCGATCCTTCGCCGCCCGACGCTGCAGCGGTCTCGCGACTGGTCCGGCGACAATGGCAGGAGCGGTTCGCTGCCGCGTGGCGCCAGGTGACCCGCAGCCTCGACGACACGATCCCGACCGTCGACTTCTCCTCGGAGGTGGTCGTCCTGCTGCCCGTCGCGCAGGACGCCGAGGACGGGCACGGCATCGTGCGCCGGGCCGTGACCGCGGTCGCCGGCGACAAGGGGGGAGGGCGCCGTCCGTTCAGCGTGGGCGTCAGCCGCGTCGCGGCCACGCTCGACGACCTTCCGGAGGCCTACGCGCAGGCGCAGCGGGCGGTCGAGGTCGGGCGGCGGGTGCACGGCGGCGGCTCGACCACGTTCTTCGACAGCCTCGGGCTGCACCGGCTGATCGCCCTCATCCCCGACTCCTCAGAGCTTCGCTCCTTCGCCCACGACGTCCTCGGGCCACTGGCGGACGACTCCGCGGAGGCGGCTGACCTGCGTCGTACGCTCCAGGTCCTGCTCGACACGAACTTCAACGTGGCGGAGGCCGCCCGCAGCCAGTTCTTCCACTACAACACGATGCGCTACCGCGTCTCCAAGCTGGAGCGGCTGCTCGGCCCGCTGTCGGAGGACCCGCACCTGCGGCTCGACGTCGCCGTCGCCCTGCGCGTCCTCGAGATCACCGGCTGATCCGTCGAGGGCGAGACCTCACAACTGATGCCACGCGATCTGGTGAGCCTTCAGCAGGTGTCGCCATCGAGTCGGGATGATCTGCGTCATTACCTTGAGCAGATCCGCTGCGGCTCTGCCGAGCCGAGGCACGAGTGAGAAGGGTGCACCGATGGCATCGTTGTTCACGTGGACGAGGGTCGACCCGGCTCCGGGTGAGCCCGTCGCTCCCGAGGAGCGGCTCGGCTGGGGCAAGACCGTCGGCCTTGGAGCCCAGCACGTCGTCGCCATGTTCGGTGCGACGTTCGTCTTCCCGATCGTCATGGGCCTCGACCCCAACCTGGCTATCTTCTTCTCGGGCGTCTGCACGATCCTGTTCCTGCTGGTCTGCCAGAACAAGGTGCCCAGCTACCTCGGCACGAGCGCCTCGTTCGTGGCCGGCGTCGCGGCCATCCGCGCCCAGGGAGGCGACTCGGCCGACGTCACGGGGTCGATCTTCGTCGCGGGCCTCGTGCTCGCCCTCGTCGGCATCGCCATCCACTTCGCCGGGTCGGCCTTCCTGCACAGGCTGTTGCCGCCGGCCGTGACCGGCGCGGTCGTCATGCTGATCGGGTTCAACCTCGCGCCGGTGGTGGCGGGCATCTACTGGCCCCAGGACCAGTGGGTCGCGCTGCTCACCTCGGCGTTCATGGTCTTCGCTGCCGTCCTCCTGCCTGGCTTCTGGAGCCGCATCGCGGTCTTCCTCGCCCTGATCTTCGGCTACGTGCTCTCGTGGCTCTGCGACCTGCTCTTCGGGCAGATCCACTCCATCACCGGCGCCAGCAACGGCAAGCTGGTCGACCACGACCGGGTGGACTGGTCGCTGGTGAGCAAGGCCGACTGGTTCGGGTTCCCGAGCGGCAAGCTGGCCGACGGCGTGAGCGTGGTCCACGGCCCGAGCTTCAGCCTGACCTTCATCCTGCTCGTGCTGCCCGGCGTCATCGCGCTCATCGCCGAGAACACCGGGCACGTGAAGGCAGTCGCCGAGATGACCGGTCGCAACCTCGACCCCTACATGGGTCGTGCGATCGCCGCCGACGGCGGCGCGACCGCCTTGGCCAGCCTGTTCGGGGGCAGCCCGACGACGACGTACGCCGAGAACATCGGTGTCATGAGCGCGACCAAGGTGTACTCCACAGCCGCCTACTACGTCGCCGCCGTCGTCGCCATCCTGCTGGGCCTGTGCCCGAAGTTCGGCCAGATCGTCAGCGCGACGCCCGGCGGCGTGCTCGGCGGCATCACGGTCGTCCTCTACGGCATGATCGGCCTGGTGGGCGCCAAGATCTGGGTCGAGAACGGCGTTGACTTCGCCGAGCCCATCAACATCGTCGGTCTCGCCGCCGGCATCATCGCCGGCATCGGCGGCGTGACCCTCAAGATCACCGACAACTTCTCGCTGTCGGGCATCGCGCTCGGGACGATCATGGTCATCGTCTACTACCACATGGTCAACCGCCGTCCGAGATCTGACGCCGGGGCTCACGAGGTGACGAGAGCCCTGTGAAGCCGGCGCCCTTCCGCTACCACCGCCCGGCGACGCCTGCCGAGGCGTGGGAGACGCTGGCGGCCGAGGGGCAGGACGGCACAGGTGCGAAGGTCCTGGCGGGCGGGCAGAGCCTGGTCCCGCTCCTCTCGATGCGGCTGGCCTCGCCGTCGGCGCTGGTGGACATCAACGCCGTGGCGGGGCTGGACGCCATCGAGGTCCGCGACGAAGGGGTGTACGTCGGAGCGCTGGTGCGCCACGCCGACCTCCTCGCCTCCCGGGAGGCGAGGAAGGTGCAACCGCTGCTCGCCGAGGCCCTCGCCCATGTCGCGCACCCGACCATCCGCAATCGCGGCACGTCGGTGGGATCGCTCGTCCACGCCGACAGCGCCGCTGAGCTTCCCGCGGTGCTCGCCCTGCTGGGTGGCTCCCTCGACGTCGGGTCGGTGCGAGGGGCGCGCAGCATCTTCGCCGAGGAGCTCTTCGTCGGCCCGTTGGAGTCGTCGCTGGCGCCGGACGAGCTCGCTGTGGGGGCACTCTTCCCGGCCCTGCCGAAGGGCGCCAGCGTCGCGTTCGCCGAGATCGCCCGTCGGCAGGGCGACTACGCCTTGTGCGGGGTGGCGGCCCTGGTGGACGGCGACACCGTCCGGGCGTCGTACCTCTCCGTCAGCGACGTGCCCACCGTCGTCGACCTGACCGACGTGCCGGAGGCGGACCTCGGCGAGGCGGCCCTCGCCCACCTCGACCCGGTCGGCGACCTCCATGCGACGGCCGACTACCGCGCCCACCTGGTGCGCGTGCTGACGACTCAGGTCGTGCGGCAGGCGAGGGAGGCCGCGTGAGCGTCGAGGAGAGGCACCGGATCACATTGGCCGTCAACGGGGTGACCCGTGAGGCGGAGGTTCCCGCACGTCGGCTGCTCTCGGACGTGCTGCGTCACGATCTGGGGATGACGGGGACGCACGTGGGCTGCGAGCACGGCGTCTGCGGGGCCTGCACCGTGCTGCTCGACGGCCGGCCCGTCCGGTCCTGTCTGATGTTCGCGGTCACGGCGCAGGGCGCCGACATCACGACCGTCGAGGGCCTGGCGCGCGAGGACGGGTCGCTCGGGCCCGTGCAGCAGGCCTTCGCCGAGTGTCACGGCCTCCAGTGTGGCTTCTGCACGCCCGGCTTCCTCACGACGATCACGGCCGCCCTGCGCGACAATCCGACGCCGACCCACGACGAGGCCCGCGAGATGGTCTCCGGCAACCTGTGCCGCTGCACCGGCTACCAGAACATCGTCAAGGCCGCTGAGCGTGCTGCCGAGCTGATGCAGGAGCAGCGATGACCACGAAGCTCATGGGGCAGGGCGTCCCACGCGTGGAGGACCAGCGCTTCCTGCGCGGTCGGGGGCGGTATGTCGACGACGTCGCCGTCTCCACCGACACGCTGCACTGCGCGGTGCTGCGCAGTCCTCACGCGCACGCGCGGATCGTCGACATCGACGTCTCGGGCGTGCTCGACGTCGACGGCGTGCACGCCGTGTGGACCTACGACGACCTGACCGGCCCGATGGCCGAGCCCCTGCCGCTGCTCATCCCGCACCCGGCGCTCACCCACGGGGTGACCCAGTATGCATTGGCGAAGGACGAGGTCAACTACGTCGGCGAGGCGATCGCCCTGGTGGTCGCCTCCGACCGCTACGTCGCCGAGGACGCCCTCGCGCGCATCGAGGTGACCTACGACTTCCTCCCCGCGGTCGTGGGCCTCGACGCCGCGCGCCAGGCGACGCACCTGGTGCATCCCGACGTGCCCGGCAACGTCGCGGCCCGCCTCGAGCAGAGCACCGGCGACGTGGACGCGGCGATGGCGAAGGCGCCGCGCACCCTGAGCCTCGACCTCACCGTCGAGCGGTCGGCCTGCACACCTCTCGAAGGCCGCGGCACGGTCGCCCGCTGGGACGCCGACACCAACCGGCTGCAGGTCTGGACCTCGACGCAGTCCTCGACCGGCGTACGCGCGGCTGTGGCGGCCAAGCTCGGACTCGACCTCGGCCAGGTCGACGTCATCACCCCCGACGTCGGCGGCGGCTTCGGCGTGAAGATCAACCACCCCTGGCCGGAGGAGCTCCTCGTCCCGCTCGCCGCGATGGCCCTCGGGCGGACGGTGAAGTTCACCGAGGACCGCCGCGAGCACTTCATCTCCAGCGCACACGAGCGCGGCCAGGTGCAGCACGTCGAGGTCGGCTTCGATGACGAGGGTCGCCTGCTCGCCCTGGACGTGACCTTCTGGCACGACCACGGCGCCTACATCCCCTACGGGCTCATCGTGCCCATCATCACCTCGACGCAGCTCCTCGGGCCCTACAAGCCGGGCGCCTACCGCGTGGTGTTCGAGTCCCTCTACACCAACACCGTCATGGTGACGCCGTACCGCGGCGCCGGTCGCCCGCAGGGCTGCTATGCCATGGAGCGGACGATGGACGCCATCGCCGAGGCGCTTGGGAAGGACCGCACCGAGGTGCGCGCGGTGAACTTCATCCAGCCTGACGAGTTCCCCTACGACCAGGGCCTGATCTTCCAGGACGGCCGCGAGCTCGAGTACGACTCCGGTGACTACCCGGCGATGCTGGAGAGGATCAAGGCGCTGGTGGGCTGGGACGAGTTCGACGCCTACCGCGAGGAGATGGCATCCCAGGGGCGGCGGGTCGGGATAGGGCTGGCCTGCTACGTCGAGGGCACCGGGGTCGGCCCCTACGAGGGCGCGCACGTCCACATCGAGACCTCGGGCAAGGTCAAGGTGGCCACCGGTCTCACGACGCAGGGGCAGGGACATGCGACCGTCTTCGCCCAGCTCGTCGCCGACACGCTCGGCTGCCGCTTCGCCGACGTCGAGGTGGTCACGGGCGACACCCGCCGCATGCCGTACGCCGTCGGCACCTTCGCCTCCCGTGCAGCGGTGATGTCCGGGTCGGCGATCCACCTGGCCGCGAAGCGGGCACGCGAGAAGGTGCTGCGCATCGCCGCCGATGCGCTGGAGGCCTCCGAGGACGACCTCCAGATCGTCGACGGGGTCGTCTCGGTGAAGGGCGCCCCGCTCGACGGCGGCGCCGCCATCGACCTCGGCACCATCGCGGTGCTCTCCAACCCGCTGCGCTACGCGTTCGATGAGAAGTCGAGGATCGCGACCCAGTTCTCGGTCGGGGATCCGGGCAAGCCGCCGGTCGCCGAGGACGACGAGCCGGGCCTGGAGGGCAAGGACTTCTACTCGCCCGAGCGGGCGACCTTCGCCTCCGGGATGCACGCCGTCGTCGTGGAGACCGACCCGGACACCGCCGAGATCCGCATCCTCAAGTACGCCGTCGTCCACGACTGCGGGAACCTCATCAACCCCATGATCGTCGAGGGCCAGATCCACGGCGGCGTGGCACAGGGGGTCGGCGGTGCGCTCTACGAGCGGATGGCCTACGACTCCTCGGGCCAGCTGCTCAACGCCTCCTTCATGGACTTCCTCATGCCCTACGTGACCGAGGTGCCCGACGGCATCGACATCGACCACCTCGAGACGCCGTCGCCGCTGAACCCGCTCGGCATCAAGGGCGCCGGCGAGGCAGGCGTCATCCCGTCGGCGGCCGTCTTCGCCTCCGCGATCTCCGACGCCGAGGGCTTCGCGCTCACCGCGATGCCGATCTCCCCCTCGGAGCTGTTCACCCTCAGGATGGAGCACTCGCTGTGAAGATCTCCGGCTCGGTCACCGTGCCCCACCCTGTCGACGCCGTCTGGGACGCGATCCTCGATCCCGCCGTGCTCGTCGGGGCCATTCCCGGCTGCTCGCGCCTGGAGGCGCTGAGCACCTCGGAGCAGGGGGAGAGCACCTACGCGATGACCGTCAGCGCCGGCGTCGCGGCCATCAAAGGCACCTACGACGGCACCGCCGTGCTCTCCGACCTCGCTCCGGGCGAGTCGCTCGTGATGAGGCTGACCGGCGCGGGCGCGCCCGGCACCATCGACGCTGTCGTGAACGTGTCGTTCTCGGCGGTCGACGGCGGGACGGAGGTGTCCTACGACGCCGACGCCGTGGTCGGGGGCATGGTCGGCGGCGTCGGCCAGCGGATGCTCACGAGCGTCTCCAATCGGATGGCCGCCGACTTCTTCACGCGGGTCGGCGAGGCGATCGGGGCGGGTGGTCTCGATACGCCCTCGCCCAGGAGCTCGGGCTACTCGACCAGCGATCGATCCGTCGGTCGAGCAACGAGCGCCGGCGAGCGTCTCGAGATCCCCTCCCCGACCCGCTCCGCTCAGACGGTCTTCACTGCGCCCGCTCGCGGCGGCGACCGCGACGAGTTCGTCCGCGGCATCGCGGTCGGGGCCGGGCTGGTGCTGCTGGGCGTCGTGGCAGGCCGCCTGCTCGGCCGTCGTTGAGGTGGTCGTCGAGGTTGCCTTTGAGGTCGCCATTGAGGTCGCCGTTGACCCGGCGCCGTCGCAGGAGAAGGCTGCGATGACGACCACCACACTCAAAGGAGAGAGCAATGGCAGGTAGGGTCGTCCACTTCGAGATCCCGTTCGAGGACGCGGATCGCGCGGGCAGGTTCTACACCGAGCTGTTCGGCTGGCAGCTGATGCCGATGCCCGACATGGGCTACACGATCGTCGCGACGGGGCCGACCGATCCGCAGAGCGGACCGAGCGAGTCGGGCTTCATCAACGGGGGCATGTTCAGCCGCGACGACCCGAGCCGTGGCACCAACATCGTGATCGACGTCGACGACGTCGACGCCACGCTGGCCGCGGTGGAGCGGGCGGGCGGCAAGGTGCAGATGGCCAAGCAGGCGGTCGGCGACATGGGGTTCACCGGCTACTTCACCGACACGGAGGGCAACGTCGTCGGCCTGTGGCAGAACGCCTAGGAGGAGACGGGGCGACACAGCGGTCGTGGACACGTTCACCTCGGCACGGGAGATGGCGGGCGCGGTGCGTGCCCGCCAGATCTCGGCACGCGAGCTGCTCGAGCTGCATCTGGCTCGCATCGCGGAGCGCAACCCGGAGGTCAACGCGATCGTCTCGCTCGACGTCGAGCGGGCCCGGGCGGGGGCGGCCCTCGCCGACCAGCACCTGGCGGTGGGACAGTCGGTCGGGCCGCTGCACGGACTGCCCTTCGCCTTCAAGGACACCCATGCGGTGGCCGGCTGGCGCACGACCTACGGCTCGCCGCTGTATCGCGACAACGTGCCCGTCGCCGACGAGCTGGTCGTCGAGCGCATCCGGCGTGCCGGAGTGGTGACGATCGGCCGCACCAACGTCCCGGAGTTCGCCGCCGGGTCGCACACCTTCAACACCCTCTTCGGCACCACCCGCAACCCGGTCGACACGAGCCGCTCGGCGGGCGGGTCGAGTGGGGGCGCGGCCGCGGCGCTCGCGGCCGGGATGGTGCCGCTCGCCGAGGGCTCCGACATGGGCGGCTCGCTGCGCAACCCTGCCTCGTTCTGCGGCGTCGTCGGTCTGCGGCCCTCCGTCGGACGCGTCCCGGAGTGGCCGCGTCAGAACCAGTGGGAGACCACCTCGGTCGGCGGCCCGATGGCGCGCAACGTCGGCGACCTGGCGCTGCTGCTCTCGGTCATCGCCGGACCCGATCCGCGGGCCCCTCTGGCGCTGGGGGATCCCGGCACTGCCTTCGCGCCCCCGTTGGCCGGCAGCCTGCGCGGTCTGCGCGTGGCGTGGTCGCTCGACCTGGGTGGGGCCTTCGAGGTCGACGCCGAGGTCGCAGCCGTCGTCGAGCAGGCAGGCCGTCTGCTCGCCCGCTCCGGGGCCGAGGTCTTCTCTGCGTGGCCGGACCTCTCCCTCGCCGACGACACCTTCCGCACACTCCGGGCCTGGCACTTCCAGGCGTCGTACGGCGCACTGCTGGCCCGCCACCCGGAGGCGTTCAAGCCCTCGCTCGCAGACAACATCCGGGCCGGCGAGACGCTCAGCGGTGCCGACGTGGCGCGTGCCTACGCGCAACGCACCCGAATCGCCGAGACGATGCGGCTCTTCTTCGGCTCCTTCGACGTGCTGGTCCTCCCGGTCTCGCAGGTCCCGCCGTTCCCGGCCGACCAGGAGTTCCCGACAGCGATCAACGGTCGGCCCATGGCGACGTACCTGGACTGGATGCGGTCGGCGTACTACATCACCGTCACCGGCTGCCCCGCGATCTCGGTCCCGGCCGGCACGACGTCGGAGGGACTGCCTGTCGGCGTCCAGATCGTCGCGCCACACGGCGCCGACAGGCGACTGCTCGAGATCGCCGCGGCGTTCGAGGCGGCTCAGGAGGCGGCCTAGACACGGAGCTCGTCGCTCAGCGATCTCGCCGGAACCGACCCCAGGTTGGGGCGAGCGGTCGGCACCCGACATGATCGCCCTCATGTTCTACGACGCGCTCCACCGGGTCGTCCCCCCGCTGCTGAGGGCCGTGTGGCGTCCTGACGTGCAGGGCGTCGAGAACGTGCCGAGGAGCGGCGGCGTCATCCTCGCGAGCAACCACCTGAGCTTCGTCGACTCGGTGGTCATCCCCTCGGTGGCCCCGCGCAAGGTCGTGTTCCTCGCGAAGTCGGAGTACTTCACCGGCACCGGAGTCTCCGGTGCGATCCAGCGGGCCTGGTTCGAGGCGCTCGGCATGCTGCCGGTCGACCGCGACGACACCAAGTCCGCGATGGAGAGCCTGGACGTCGCCCTCGAGGTCCTTCGCCGGGGCGAGGCGTTCGGGATCTACCCGGAGGGCACGCGCAGTCGCGACGGCCGACTCCACCGGGGTCGCACGGGCGCCGCACACCTGGCGCTCACCGCGGGCGTGCCGATCGTCCCGGTCGGGCTGCGGGGGACCGAGCGCATCCAGCCCATCGGCTCGAGCATTCCGCGCATCGTGAAGGTGCACGTGGAGTTCGGCACGCCGATCGACCCTCGCGGGAGGTACGACGGAGTGCCCCTCGGGAAGGCCAGACGGCTCCTGACCGACGAGGTGATGACGGCGATCCAGCGGCTCACCGGCCAGGAGGAGTCCGGCGTCTACAACGAGCGACCGTCGGAGGACGCCTGATCAGGAGTCATGGCGTGAGGAACCCGGTCACGCCACGTGTCGAAGCTCCGTTGCGATGCCACGACAGATCGATGCGGCCGGCTCGGCGAGCCGCTCGCTGAGCCGAGCGAAGACGTTCGCGTCGACGTCACTCTGATCGAGCGCCAAGGAGTGGAGAACAGCCGGCGACTGCACCAATGATCCGATGCACGCCCACGGGTCGACATCCTCCTCGGTCCAGTCGAGCGCGTCCGCGACCGCATCCTCTGCCGTCTTGAGAAGAGCGCGCACGACATCTCCAGGTGCTCTGTCGTCGGAGTCGAGGATCGCGGTTGCGGCGAGATCGGTCGGAAGATCGCTGACGAACCCGAAGCGGTGAACGTGCGCGCTGACCGCCGCGTCCTGTGTGGCGCGCTCCAGCAGGTCGAGCCACGATCGCGGCCGGCGCGCGACGGTCCGCGCGAGATCCTCCGGGACCGGCAGAGGCACGGACTCGAAGATCCGGCCCGTCGTGATCGGGACCAGTCGTCCGATCACGCACTCTCCGGGGATCACCAGGGCGGCGCTTCCGATGTTCGGCGTCTCGAGCTGCTCGCCGCCGGCGAGGTCCTTGAACGTCGTCCGCGCCGACCCGCGATCGAGGAGTCGATACCCACCCATCGGCGTCTGCGCCCACTCCCGCACGTGGCTCGCTCTGCGCACCAGAGCAGGGCTCGCCCCGCTTCCCAGGAACCTGGTCAGGCCCCCCAGCTCGTAGAGGTGGCACTGGCGAAAGACCCAGTCGTGCTCGATGAGCGTGACGTCGGGCTCGACCGGGTAGGCGTGCTGCACCGCAGCGTGGCCGCCGCGGACACGCACCGCCGTCTCCAGAGCGCGACGGGCGACATCCATCAGACGGGCCTCGCGCGGCTGCAGCGCCTGCTCGAGAAGCCAGCGGGCGTGCACCCAGGAGGGCATCGCCGCGCCGAGCAGACGCAGCTGGAGGAGACGTTCGACACGCGACGGTCGCCAGAAGGGCCGCCCATCGGGACCGTCCGGCATCTCCTCCATGAGGTCGAGGGCTTCGTCGAGGTCACCGCGGGACTCGGCGGCGTCGACACGGAGCATCTGAAGCGTCCAGGGTGCGAGTGCTGGGGCTGAGGTCGTCGCCGGGCGAGATCGCCGGTTGCGGGAGGTGGCCATGTCGAGAACATTCGCTCGGCTGCCCGGTCCACTTCCAGGTGGGCAAGCAGGCTCTGTGGACAACGTCCGTCCCCCGAATGCCTGTGAGTTGCCTGCAACCCGAGCGAGCCGACGCTGACGACACCTGCCAATGAACCGCCCGTCCGTCGGCAGATCGTGCCATCGCCCGAGGCGTCGTGCGGCGGAAGGATCGTCGCCATGCGACCGCCCCGCAGCATCAGGATCGGCATCGACACCGGCGGGACCTTCACCGACGTCGTCGTGTTCGACGAGACGACCGGGGAGGTGGTCACGACCAAGACGCCCAGCACGCCGCACGACCCGGCGGAGGGGTTCCTGGCGGGGGTGGAGAAGGGCCTCGGGCTCATCGGCCTCGGGCCGGCCGACGGCGAGACGATCGCCGCGATCTCCCACGGCACCACGGTCGCGACGAACCAGCTCCTCGAGGGCAAGGTCGAGCGGCTCGGGTTCGTCACCAACGCCGGCTACGAGGCGATGCTCGAGATCGCCCGGCAATCGGTTCCGGACGGCTACGGCAACTCCTACTTCTGGGTCAAGCCGGACCGCATCGTCCCCCGTCACCTGGTGCGCGGCGTCGAGGGCCGGATGGACTTCGAGGGCGCCGAGGTGCGGCCCTTCGACGACGAGGTGGCCCGGGAGGTCGCGCGCTGGTTCCGTGAGCACGGCGTCGCGACTCTCGGCGTGAGCCTCCTGCACTCCTACGCCAACCCGGCCCACGAGGAGCGGATGCGACAGATCCTGGCCGAGGAGCATCCCGATGCGGTCGTCAGCATCTCCAGCGAGGTGCTGCGTGAGTACCGCGAGTACGAGCGCTCCATGACCACCCTCGTCGACGCCGCCGTGAAGCCGCGCCTGCGCTCCTACGTCGGCAACATCGCGGCCCGGCTCGCGTCGCTGGCCCCAGGGGACGGAGCCCCTCCGCCGTTCTACGTCATGAAGTCCAACGGCGGCGTCCTGTCGGCCGACGAGGTCGTCCACCAGCCGATCACCACGGTGCTCTCCGGGCCTGCCGCCGGTGCTCTCGGCGCCGCGCTCATCGCGAAGGTCGCCGGCTTCGACCGCGTGCTCACCTCCGATGGCGGCGGCACGTCGACCGACGTGTCGGTCGTCATCGGCGGCGAGCCGACGCTCACGACCGAAGGCAGCGTGGGCGCCTTCCCGTCGAAGATCCCGATGATCGACGTCGTCACCGTCGGAGCCGGCGGCGGCTCGATCGCGTGGGTGTCGCCTGAGGGCAGCCTCAAGGTCGGGCCGCATTCCGCGGGTGCCGCGCCGGGCCCGATCTGCTACGGACAGGGCGGGTCCGACGTCACCGTCACCGACGCGCACGTGGTGCTCGGACGGATCCCGCCGCATCTGCTGGGGGGAGAGATCCCACTCGACGTCCCGGCCGCACGCGCCGGCGTCGAGGAGCTGGCCGGCACGCTGCGCCTGAGCCCCGAGGCGTGTGCGACCGGCATCCTGGAGATCTCGGCGTGGAGCCAGGCCAACGCGCTGCGGCAGGTCACCGTCAAGCGAGGGCTCGACGTTCGCGACTTCACCCTCGTGACCTTCGGGGGCTCCGGCTCCCTGCTGTTGTGCCGGCTCATGGACGTGCTGGGCATCCCGACGGTGCTGGTGCCGCCGAACCCCGGCAACGTCAGCGCCTTCGGGCTGCTCACCGTCGACGTGAAGAACGACTACGTGCAGACCCACGTCTCGCTCGCGTCGACACTCGACGCGTCCATGGTCGGCCGCAGCTATGACGAGCTCACCGCGCGCGCCGCCGAGGCGCTGACCGGCGAGGGCTTCGCCGAGGAGGAGCACCGGTTCGTGCGCAGCGCCGACCTGCGCTACTTCGGTCAGGCGTTCGAGGTGCGCGTGCCGGTGCCGGACGGTCCCGTCTCGGCCGACACGCTCCGGACGGTGGCCGACCGCTTCCACGCCGAGCACCGGTCCACCTACGGCTACGACTTCAGCGCCGACCCCGGCCAGCAGGTCGAGTGGGTCAACCTCCGTGTCTCCGGCATCGGCCCGATCCGGCGCCCGGAGATCCGGAGGGTCGGTCTCGATACGCCTCCGCCTGGCGGCTCCGGCTACTCGACCAGCGAGACGGTCGGTCTCGATACCGTTGGTCGAGCAGCGAGCGCCAGCAGGACCCGCCCGGTCTGCTTCGACGCGGCCGAGGGCTACGTCGACACGCCGGTGATCTGGCGGCCGGACCTTGCTCCCGGCGTACGCGTGAGAGGGCCCGCGATCATCGAGGAGTTCGGCTCGACCGTGCCGATCCACCCGGGCTTCGCGGCGACCGTCGACGCCTACCTCAACCTGGTCGTCACCCGCTCCCATGACGAGCAAGGAGGCGGAGCATGACCACCCCGCTGGACCCTTCGTTCCCGCGCGTCGCTCCTGGACGGACGATCGATCGGGGACCCCGATGAGCCGGCGTGTGCCCACCGACTTCCCGTTCGGCCACCTCACCGACGATGCCGGCGCGAGCGCCGACCCGGTGCTCGTCGAGATCGTGCAGGGCAGCCTCGCCGCGGTCGAGCAGGAGGTCGAGACGGCCATCGCGCGCACCAGCCGCAGCCCGATGATCCGCGATGCCCACGACTTCCGGGCGGGCATCCACGACCGCCTCCTACGCAAGCTCACCGGCCGCTCCTACAGCGCGCTCGTGCATCCGGTCGCGCGCGACTTCCCGATCGAGGAGATGCGCCCGGGCGACGTCTTCTTCCACAACGACGTCTACCGCTCCGAGGGCGGCATCGGGCACCTGCCCGACCTGTGTGTCACCGTGCCCGTGTTCGCAGGCGCCGGTGACGAGCTGCAGGTGGTCGCCTTCGTCCAGGCCTTCGGCCACCACGACGACATCGGCGGTGCGGTGCCCGGCTCGATGCCGAGCGCGGCGACCAGCGTCTTCGAGGAAGGGCTGATGGTGCCGCCGATCAAGCTCTGGAGCGAGGGCGTGCCCAACCGCTCCGCGCTGGCCATCATGACGCGCAACTCCCGCATGCCCGAGTCCCTCGCCGCCGACCTCGATGCCGAGTGCAGCGCCTGCCTGATGGGCGCCGGACGGCTGGGCGAGCTCTTCGAGCGGTACGGCGTCGGCGCCGTGGAGAGCGCCTTCGACGCGATCATCAGCAGGACCACGCAGACCTACCGCCGGGAGATCCTGGCGAAGATCCCGGTGGGCACCTGGACCTGGGAGGACTATGCCGAGCACGACGGCGTCGACGAGCCGATGCTGCACACCCAGCGCATCACGCTCACCCGGACGGCGCCCGGCGACCCCGACGGCGAGCGGATCGTGCTCGACTTCGACGGCACCGGGCCGCAGGCCAAGGGGCCGATCAACCACTGCGGCGACTACAGCGACGGCGTCTTCCTGAAGAAGTGGCTCGCCCCGATCCTGCGCAACCTCGCCGACACACCGGAGCGGATGGCGGAGCTCGACGTCAACGAGGGGATCGTGCCGCTCATCGAGATGCGCTTCCCGGAGCCCGGAACCCTGCTCACGCCGATCTTCCCCGCGCCGACCAACGCACGCACCTTCGTCATCCTCCGGCTGCTCGGCGTGCTGGCAGGCGTGGTCGCGAAGGCCGTCGATGGCCAGATGCCCGCCGACCAGGAGACGATCCGCTACACCGGGGTCTACGGGGAGGACCGCGACGGCCGGCCCTACCTGATGCGCGAGGTGCTCGGCGGCGGCTCCGGTGGTCGGCCGCACGGGGACGGGGAGGACACGATCCATGTCGTGCCGGACTCCCGGAACCTGCCGACGGAGTTCACCGAGGCCCGCTTCCCGTTCCGCGTCGAGTCACTCTCGCTCGCCGTCGACAGCGGGGGAGCGGGCCGGCATCGCGGCGGACTGGGCTACGAGAAGCACATCCGGATGCTCAAGGACGCCCACTTCATGTCGATCGCCGACCGGTCGATCCTCGCCTGCTGGGGGGTCGCTGGCGGGAAGGCGGGGAAGCCGTTCGCGGTCACCATCGACCCCGGCGGGCCGCACGAGCGTGAGGTCGACGCGCTCGCGGACGCCGCGCCGGTGAAGGCAGGCGAGGTCATCCGCATCCGGACCACGGGCGGAGGCGGCTGGGGGGACCCGCTCGATCGGGACCCGGCGCTCGTCGTCCGTGACGTCGTGTGGCAGAAGGTCTCCCGCCAGGCCGCGTACGCCGACTACGGCGTCGTGCTCGCCGGCGACGGCGACCACCTCACCTTCGATCCCGCTGCCACCGAGGTCGAGCGAGCGGGCCGTCCCCGGAGCGAGGAGGCGTTCTTCGACCGGGGTCCCGGCTACGCGCGACTGGCGGGCGGGGCGGCGTACGCGGAGGTCGACCTGCGTCCCTGAACCGCTCGCCTTGTGATCTCGTGATCAGCAGAGCACTGTTGAAGGAGAACGAGTTCATCGAGGTGATGAGCATGAGCGCGAAGACGGCTTGCTTGACCGACTATGTCAGGTCCGCGCACGACGACCTGTCCACCCGCATGGAGGCCGCTCGCCTGATGCACGGGACTCGCGACGACCCGCGCCTCGAGCGCCACCGGATCGACGACTTCCTCGGGGCCACCTGCCAGCACCTGCATGCCATGGACGAGGTGATGCTGCCGGCGTACGCCGGGCTGCCGGACGGCAAGGCGCTGTGCCATGCCTACACCGCGTCGGTGAAGCGCCTCGAGGTGCTGCTCTACCACGTCAACGCCCACGAGTACGGATCCACCTTCGAAGGGTCGTTCTCCTGGCCGACGCTGTGGGCCGATGTGGAGCATGCGATGGCGGAGGAGCGCAGCCAGGAGGAGAGACTCGCCAGCGCGCTCACCGAAGCCCTCGACGACGGGCACCTCGAGGAGATCACCGGTCGCGTCCAGCGCGTCGAGCCCACGGAGCCGACGCGCCCTCACCCGCACCAGCCTCACGGCGGCGTGCTCGGGCGGCTGTCGCGACGGATGATGCGCAAGACGGACGCGTTCTGGGACGCGGCCCAGGGCCGGATCGTGCCCGAGCAGGACCGTGTGCCGAAGAAGAAGCCGGGGCTGGTCGGGCAGTACTTCCTGGCCGACCCCAGGTTCGGCGAGGATGACCCCTCAGAATGAGGCCGTGGAAGACGATCTGATCCGGACCCTCGGCCTTCGACCTCATCCTGAGGGCGGCCTCTACCGGCAGACCTGGGTCTCGCCCGAGACCGTGGAGCTGCCCGACGGTCGCGTGCGGCCGACGGCGACACTCATCTACTTCCTGTTGCCTGCCGGTGCGTCGTCGGCGTGGCACAAGGTCGCCTCGGACGAGACGTGGCTGGCGCACACCGGGGTCGTCTCGTTGCAGTACGGCGGCGCCGGACCCTCGCCCGTCGACGGCGAGGTCGTGCGCGTCGGTGTCGACGTGGCGGGCGGTGAGTCGCCGCAGGCCGTCGTGCCCGCCGGTGTCTGGCAGCGCACGCAGGCCTCGGAGGCTGAGGCGCTCGTGAGCTGTCTGGTGAGCCCTGGGTTCGACTTCGCCGACTTCGAGCTCGCCCCGTGAGGACCCTCGTCACCGGCGGCACGCGTGGGATCGGCGCAGCCGTGGCCCTTCGGTTGGCGGCCGCCGGGCACGACCTCGTGCTCGGCTACCGCGAGGACCGCCGGACCGCCGAGTCGACCGCGAAGGCGGTTCGTGCTGCGGGGGTGGAGTGCACGCTGGTCGCCGCGGACCTGACGGAGCCGGACGCCGTCGACATGGTGTTCGGTGCAGCGGGCCGTCCGCTCACGGGTGTCGTGAACAACGCGGGCTGGGCCGGCCCGCTCGCATCCGGCGGGTGGTGGAGATCAACCTGGTCGCTCCGATGCTCGTGGCCCGCGCGGCCCTGCGCACGATGGGCCGCTCCTACGGAGGCGAGGGCGGTGTCCTCGTCAACATCAGCTCAGGGGCGGCGACACTGGGCTCGCCGGGGGAGTACGTCCACTACGCCGCGGCCAAGGCGGGGCTGGACACGCTCACGCTCGGTCTGGGGAAGGAGGCCGGCCCGGACGGCGTGCGTGTCGTCGGCGTGGCGCCCGGAGCGGTCCGGACCAGGATGCATGCCGACTCCGGCGACGCCGACCGGCTCGACCGGATCGGCGCGGCGGTGCCGCTCGGCCGTCCCAGTGAGCCCGATGAGATCGGCGCGACCGTGGCGTGGCTGATGAGCCCTGAGGCGTCGTACGTCACCGCGACGACCGTGCGCGTGGCGGGCGGCCGCTGACGGTTCGTCGAGGTAGGCAGCCGAGTGCGCACTGCCGACGCGGAACTCTGCACGCCGAAGCGCGCACTCGGCCGCATACCTTGACGAGCATCCAGCCGGAGCCGCGGCAACACCTGCCCAAGCCTGTGGACCACGCGCGCCCCTAGCGTTCTCGGCATGAGGGTGCTGCCATGACGGTGCGGGCATGAGGGTGCTCTGCGCACTCGGCGGCAACGCGCTCAGCAGTCCCGACGGGCGCGCCCGACCGGAGGACCAGCTCGCGGCGGGAGCGCGCGCCGCCGAGGGGCTGGCCGACCTCGTCGCCGCCGGCCACGACCTCATCGTCACGCACGGCAACGGGCCGCAGGTGGGCAACCTGCTCGTCAAGAACGAGCTCGCCGCGGCGGTGGTCCCGCCGGTGCCGCTGGACTGGTGTGTCGCCCAGACGCAGGCGACCATCGGCGTGATCCTCTGCAACGCCCTCGAGCGCGCTCTGCACGCCCGGGGCGCCCACCGTCCGGTCGCCGCACTCGTCACCCGCACGCTCGTGGATGCCGACGACCCCGGGATGCTGGAGCCGTCGAAGCCGATCGGCCGCTACCTGGCTCGCGAGGAGGCGCAGGTCCTCATCGACCATGGTGAGGTCTGGCACGACTTCGGGGCGAAGGGCTGGCGGCGGGTCGTCGCGAGCCCTGAGCCGCAGCGGATCCTCGACGAGCCGGCCGTGCGGGCGATGGTCGAGAGCGGGTACGTCGTCATCGCCGGCGGTGGCGGCGGCGTGCCGGTCGTCTCGGACGACGACGGCGTGCTGCGGGGAGTCGAGGCCGTCATCGACAAGGACCTCGCGGCCGTCGTGCTCGGTGCCGCGGTGGAGGCCGAGGCACTGCTCATCGCCACCGACGTGCCGCACGTCCTGGTCGGCTACGGCACGTCGTCGGAGCGGCCGTTGCGAGGAGTCGGCCTCGAGGAGCTGCAGGCCCACGCCGACGCCGGCGAGTTCGGCGCCGGCTCGATGGGGCCGAAGGTGGAGGCGGCTCTGCGGTTCGTAGGCCGCACCGGCCGGCCCGCCTCGATCTGCGCGCTCGACCAGATCGTCCCCGCCCTCGCCGGCGACGCCGGCACGAACGTGTTGCCCGACTGAAGGAAGGAACCGCTGATGCCCGCGATCGAAGTCCGCAAGGTGCCGCTGCACCACGTGTCCGACGCCTCCGAGATGGTGAGGCTCATCGACGAGGGGGTGTTCGCCGCGGATCGCGTGATCGCGGTCGTCGGCAAGACCGAGGGCAACGGCGGCGTGAACGACTACACGCGGATCCTGGCCGACAGGGCGTTCCGTGAGGCGCTGGTCTCGCGGGGGGCGGACCCGGAGGCGGTCAAGCAGGTGCCCATCGTGTGGTCGGGCGGCACCGACGGCGTCATCAGCCCCCACGCGACGATCTTCGCGACCGTCGACGCCGAGCCGAGCGACGCCCCGCGGCTCACGGTCGGGTATGCCATGAGCGAGGAGCTCCTGCCCGAGGACATCGGCCGCGTCGCCATGGTCACCAAGGTCGCCGACGCCGTGAAGGTGGCGATGTCGCGAGCCGGCATCACGGATGCGGCCGACGTCCACTATGTGCAGACGAAGACCCCGTTGCTCACCCTCAAGACGATCGCCGACGCCCAGGCGCGAGGGAAGACGGTCTTCACCGAGGACACCCTGCACTCGATGGACGTCTCCAACGGCGGCACGGCGCTCGGCATCGCGTTGGCGCTCGGTGAGATCGAGATGCCGACGGACGAGCAGATCATGCGCGACCGCTCGCTCTACTCGGCGGTGGCGTCCTGCTCCTCGGGCGTCGAGCTCGACCGCGCACAGGTGGTCGTGGTGGGCAACGCGCGAGGTGTCGGGGGGCGCTATCGGATCGGCCACTCCGTGATGGACGACGCCCTCGACGCCGACGGCATCTGGGAGGCCATCCGTTCCGCCGGGCTCGACCTGCCCGAGCGGCCGCACAGCGCCGACCTCGACGGCCGGCTGGTCAACGTCTTCCTCAAGTGCGAGGCCTCCCAGGACGGTCATGTGCGCGGGCGCCGCAACGCGATGCTCGACGACTCAGACGTCCACTGGCACCGCCAGATCAAGGCCGCCGTCGGCGGGGTGACCGCCGCCGTCACCGGCGACCCGGCCGTGTTCGTCTCCGTCTCGGCCGCCCATCAGGGCCCGGACGGCGGCGGCCCCGTCGCCGCGATCGTCGACCTCGGCTGAGTCCCGCTCCGGACGTCATGCGAGCTGGCTGTTCCAGCAGCCGGCTCGCATGACGTCCGGCGCTCAGCTCTTCGTCGACCTCGGCCACCGGCGTGAGCAGCCCGTCCCCGGAGACGCTGGTCGCCATGTGGGTGTTCACCATGAACGCCAGGCCTCCGAACATCTTCATCTCCGGAGTGCCCGCCGGCACGAGATCCCGGACGCGGGCGGCCAGCTCCTCGTCGTACGCCATAGGCAGATCATCCCGTGTCTGACGTCCTACGCACAGGCTGCCGAGGCGACCGCTCCGCATGACATCCCGGGGCGTCAGCCGAACTCGGCGCGGACTGCCTCGGTGTGCTCGCCCAGGAGTGGGGGAGCGGCGTGGTCGGCGCGTCCACCCGAGTAGGAGTTGTCGTCGAAGCGCAGCGGCGACCCGGGGAGCTCGATGGTGCCGAGCGTCGGGTGGTCCACCGTCAGGACCAGGCCCTGCGAGCGGGTCTGGTCCCAGGTGTAGACGTCGTCGAGAGAGCGCACCTTGCCCGCGGGCACGCCGGCCTCGTCGAGCAGCCGCAGCCAGTGCTCGGCCGGCCCTGCGGCGAAGTGCTGCTCGAGGCGCTCGACCAGCGCAGGCCGGTTGCTCACACGCTCTGGGTTGGTCGCGAAGCCGGACTCGGCCGGGTCCCAGTCGAGCGCGGTGCACAGTGCCTTCCAGAGCGAGTCGGACCCACAGGCGATCTGGATCGGCGCCGTGGCGGTCGCGAACATGCCGTACGGCGCGATCGACGGGTGATGGTCTCCCGCCAGCCCGGGCACCTCGCCGGCGACCGTCCATCGCGTGCCCTGGAAGGCGTGGAACCCCACCATGCCGGCCAGCAGCGAGGTGCGCACGACCCGGCCCCGACCGGTGCTGGCGCGCTCGTGCAGGGCCGCGAGGACGCCCACGACGCCGTTGACGCCGGCCACCAGGTCGCCGATCGGGACCCCGACCTTCGTCGGCATCGTCACTCCGGTGAGCGACATGATCCCCGCCTCGCCCTGGGCGATCTGGTCGTAGCCCGCCCGTGAGGCCTCCGGTCCGTCGTGACCGAACCCGGTGATCGACAAGACGATGAGCCGAGGGTTCAGCTCGTGCAGGCGGGCCGTCGAGAACCCGAGCCGGTCCAGGACCCCCGGACGGTAGTTCTCCATCAGCACGTCGGCCTCGGCGACCATCCGCTCGAGCAGGCGCGCGTCCTCGGGCGCCTTGAGGTCGAGGACGACCGACTCCTTGTTGCGGTTGGCGGAGAGGAAGTACGTCGAGGTGTGTTCGGCGTCCTGCATGAACGGTGGTCCCCAGGACCGCGTGTCGTCGCCGGTGGGCGGCTCGATCTTGATGACGCGTGCTCCCAGGTCGCCCAGGGTCATGGCGGCGTGCGGCCCGGCGAGCGCGCGCGTGAGGTCGAGAACCAGCAGATCTGCGAGGGGACCGGTCATGGCGGCCAGCCTCACATCTCGTCGCGCCACGCGGAACGGCAGGTGTCGACCAAAGTGTCGGTCGGGCGTGATGGAGTGGTTCCCGACATGAGCACCACGCTGACCTATCGCCTGAGCGGCCCCGCCCCCGCGCCCGTCGTGCCGGCGCTCGACGAGCACCAGCAGCGCGTCGTCGACCATGCCGGCGGCCCGCTTCTCGTGCTGGCCGGCCCCGGCACCGGCAAGACCACGACGCTGGTCGAGGCGATCGTCGACCGGATCGAGCGACGTGGCGCCGAGCCGGACCAGGTGCTCGCCCTGACCTTCTCCCGCAAGGCGGCCGACCAGCTGCGCGACCGGATCACCGCGCGGCTGGGCCGCACGATGAGCGGGACGCCCTGCTCGACCTTCCACTCCTTCGCCTACGGGCTGATCCGCGCCTACGCCCCCAAGGAGCTCTACGAGGCGCCGCTTCGGCTGCTGAGCGCCCCCGAGGCCGATGTGGTGCTGCGCGAGCTGCTGGCCGATCACCCCGAGTCGGTGCGTTGGCCGGACGGGCTCCGGCGCGCACTCGGCACGCGCGGGTTCGCTCGGGAGGTCCAGGCCGTCCTCTCACGGGCGCGGGAGAAGGGCTTGGAAGGAGCCGACCTGCGGGCGCTGGGGGAGCGTGAGCAGGTGCCGGAGTTCGTTGCGGCGGGATTGTTCCTCGACTCCTACCTGACCAACCTCGACAGCCAGGGAGCGACGGACTACGCCGACCTCATCCGCCGGGCGACGATCGAGGCGCACGCCCACCGCGACGAGCTCCGGGCGCGCTACCGGCACGTGTTCGTGGACGAGTACCAGGACACCGACCCCGGGCAGGTGGCCCTGCTGCAGGCCTTGGCCGGCGATGGGCGTGACCTCGTCGTGGTCGGCGATCCCCATCAGTCGATCTACGGCTTCCGCGGCGCTCAGGTGAGGGGCATCCTCGAGTTCCCGACGGACTTCGGGCAGCTCGACGGCCGTCCTGCAGACGTCGTGGCCCTTCGGACGACCCGGCGGTTCGGGACCCGGATGCTCACCGCGGCCCAACGGGTCGCCGGACGGATCGGCCTGCCCGGCACGATCGACGCAGAAGCACGCGAGGCATTCCTCGCGCCCCAGGCCGAGGGCCCCGACGGACGGGTCCAGGTGATGACGCTCGACAGCGAGCGGGCCGAGGCCGAGCACATCGCCGACCTGCTCAGGCGAGCCCATCTCGAGGACGGCATCGGCTGGGACGAGATGGCCGTCCTCGTCCGCTCCGGGCGCTCGA
Organism: Nocardioides sp. AN3; assembly: GCF_054653495.1. NCBI lineage: Bacteria > Bacillati > Actinomycetota > Actinomycetes > Propionibacteriales > Nocardioidaceae > Nocardioides > Nocardioides sp. AN3. The sequence goes on along the minus strand of NZ_BAAIGC010000005.1, from coordinate 164,339 downwards.
CCATCCCACCCCTGCGACGCGCGCTCGTGGCACTCGGCGTGCCGGTCGAGGTGGCGGGCGACGAGGTGCCGCTCGTGCGCGACCCGGCCGTCGAGCCCCTGCTGGCGGCCCTCCGTGCCGCGCTGAACCTCCACAACGACGACCCCCTCGACGCGGGCTTCGTCGACCACGCCCAGGTCGAGAGCATCCTCACCGGACCGCTCGGCGGCCTGACGGCGCCGGACGTCCGGCGTCTGGCACGCGCGCTTCGGACACGTGAGAAGGAGCGTGCTGCTGAGGAGGGCCGGCCCGTTCGCTCCTCGCCCGAGCTTCTTCGTGACGCGCTCGTCGACTCTGGCTTCCTGGCCGGCGTCGACGGCAGTGACACCGGTGCCGCACGGGCGATCGTCTCCTTGCTGCACCGTGTGGCGACGCTGGCCGACGCAGGAAGCAGCCCTGAGGAGCTGCTCTGGGAGCTGTGGTCCTCGACCCGATGGCCGGCCCGCCTCCAGAGATCCGTGGAGCTGGGCGGTGCGCCCGCGCGTCGCGCGCACCGTGACCTCGACGCGGTTCTCGCCCTCTTCGAGACCGCCGCCCGGGTCGGGTCGAGGCGCGACCACGCGAGCGCGCTCACGTTCCTCCATCTGCTCTCCGCGCAGCAGATCCCCGGAGACACGCTCGCCGACCGCGGCGCCCGCGGGGCCGCCGTTCGGCTCCTGACCGCTCACCGGTCCAAGGGGCTGGAGTGGCGGCTCGTGGTCGTCGCGCACGTGCAGGCGGAGGCGTGGCCCGACCTGCGCCGCCGCAGCAGTCTCCTCCAGCCTGACAGGATCGGGGAGCACGGGCTCGTGCCGCCGCTCACGCCACGCGAGCTGCTCGCCGAGGAGCGTCGCCTCTTCTACGTCGCCTGCACCCGCGCCCGGGAACGACTCCTCGTCACCGCGGTGCACTCCGACGACGACGAGGGTGAGCAGCCGAGCCGCTTCCTGGACGAGCTCGGCGTGAGCGTCGAGAGGATCGTGGGCCGTCCCCGTCGCCCTCTGGCGCTGAGCGGGTTGGTCGCGGAGCTGCGGCGCGTCGTCGCCGACCCCGAGAGCGACGAGGCCCTCCGGGTGGCCGCGGCGCGGCGCCTGGCTCGTCTTGCCGCCGAGTCGAGGGGCGACCGTGCGCTCGTGCCCGCCGCGGACCCGTCGACGTGGTGGGGCACGCGGGCCGCGACCCGAGCGGTCACGCCTCTGCGTGATCCGGCCAAGCCGGTGCCGCTCTCGCCCAGCGCGCTCGACGGCCTGCTGAGCTGCCCCACGCAGTGGTTCCTCTCGCGCGAGGCGGGCGGGGTCGTCGCATCGCACCAGGCAGCGAACGTCGGTGAGATCGTGCACGCGCTCGCCCAGCGGGTCGCGACCGGCGACCTGGCCGCCGACGTCGACCAGCTGATGGAGCACGTGGACGCCGTCTGGGATCGCCTGAGCTTCCGCGTGCAGTGGGCGGGCGCGCGCGAGCACGACCGCATCCGCGCGGCCCTGGAGCGGTTCGTCGCGTGGCATGCCGCCAACCCGCGCCGGTTCCTCGGGGTCGAGGTCGGCTTCCGAGCCGACGTCGTCCTCGACGACGGCGAGACGGTGACCCTCACGGGGCGCGCGGACCGCCTCGAGCTCGACCATGACGGCCGGGTGGTCGTCGTGGACTTGAAGACGGGGCGGGTCCCGCCCAGCGACCGGTCGGTGGAGTCCAATCCGCAGCTCGCTGTCTACCAGCTCGCCATCGACCATGGCGGCGCGGACGCGGTCGCCTCGGGGGCAGTCAGCGGCGGTGGCGAGCTGGTGCAGCTCGGGATGCCGGATGCCGCTCTTCGGGTGAAGGTGCAGCGACAGGAGGCGCACACCGACGACAGTGAGGTGCGCACCGAGCTTCGGCGGCACCTCTCCGTCGCTGCGGCGCGACTACGCTCCGAGTCCCTGCCGGCCATCTCCGGAGACCACTGCAAGCGGTGCGACTACATCAGCCTGTGCCCGATCAAGGGTGCCGGGGCGGTGACGGCATGACCGTGCACGAGATCCGGACGCCCGACGACCTGCGGCGGCTGATGGGGGAGAGCCATCCCGCCTCGCCCGAGCAGTGGGCCGCGATCACGGCGCCCCTCGAGCCCGTCGTGGTCATCGCGGGGGCGGGATCGGGCAAGACGACCCTGATGGCGGCGCGCGTGGTCTACCTCGTCGTGACCGGCCAGGTGAGGCCTGACCAGGTCCTGGGCCTGACCTTCACGACGAAGGCGACCGCGCAGCTGCGGGCCAAGATCCGTCAGGCGCTCGACAACGCGGGGGTGCTCGCCCAGGACGACGAGGGCGAGGTGCTCGAGCCGACGGTCGCCACCTACAACGCCTACGCCGCGGGGCTGCTCGCCGACCACGGGCTCCGGATCGGCCACGAGCCGGACACCCGTGTCATCACCGACGCTGCCCGCTATCAGCTCGGCGCGCGCGCGATCGACCGTCACACCGGCGAGATCCGGCTGCTCTCCGACCATCCACCGACCGTGATCCAGTGGCTCCTCGCCCTCGACAGCTCGCTCAACGAGCACCTGCGTGCTCCCGACGAGATCCGGGCGCACGACGCCGCCGTCCGAGCAGGCTTCGAGCGAGCGCTGGCCGAGGAGGCGGCGGGCAAAGGACGCAAGACGTGGCTCGAGCCGGTCGCCAAGGCGCTGGAGACGCTCGACCGCCGCGAGGAGCTGCTGCAGCTCGTCGAGACCTACCGTCGGGTCAAGGCCGACCTGCGGTTGATGGACTTCTCCGACCAGATCGCACTCGCGGCGCGCTTGGCCGAGGAGCAGCCCGACGTCGGCGAGGCGGAGCGGAAGCGGTTCGAGGTCGTCATGCTGGACGAGTACCAGGACACCTCCACGGCCCAGGCGATCATGCTCTCCCGCCTCTTCGGCGGCGGTCACGCCGTGATGGCGGTCGGCGATCCCAACCAGGCGATCTACGGCTGGCGAGGTGCCTCGGTGTCGAACATCCTCGGCTTCGCCGACACGTTCCCTCGACGTGACGGCGGGGCGGTCGACCTCTTCCACCTGACCGTCAACCGCCGTTCCGGCAGCGAGATCCTCGCGGTGGCCAACGAGCTCGCCAGCCCGTTGTATGACGCCACGCCTGGGGTGCTCCCGCTCGTGCCCGACCAGCGCAAGGGCACCGGTCGGGTGACGGCGGCGGTCTTCGAGCGACAGGACGACGAGCTCGCGTGGCTCGCCGAGGAGATCAAGACGGCGCACGCGGCCCTCGACGAGCCGGCCTGGTCGAAGCTGGCGGTCCTCACCCGGGACAACGCCTCGGCCGAGCGCGTCTTCGACGTGCTCACGTCGGCCGAGATCCCGGTCGAGATCGTCGGCCTGGCCGGCCTGCTCCGGCTTCCCGAGGTCGCGGAGATCGTCGCGGTCCTGCACCTGCTCCACGACGTCACGGCCAACTCGGCGCTGCTGACGCTGCTCAACGGGCCGCGCTGGGCGATCGGCCCGCGCGACCAGAAGCTGCTGGCTGCCCGCGCTCAGGAGCTGGCGGGCGGCAGGAGGACCGCTGACGTCGGATCGATCGACGACGCCATGGTGGCGATCGCCGACGGGATCGACGTGGCCGAGCTCCCTGCGCTCGACGATGCGCTGGCCGACCCCGGCGACCCGGGCGAGTGGTCCTACTCCCCGGAGGCACGCGAGCGCTTCTCCCTCCTGGCAGGCGAGCTGCGGATGCTCCGCTCCCACGCCGGTGAGCCGTTGCTCGACGTCGTCCGCCGGGTCATCGACACCCTCGGCACCGACGTCGAGCTCGCCTCAGCGGCCGGCCCGGCAGCCGCCACGCGTCGCGACAACGTCGACCTGTTCGTCAAGGCGGTCGCCGACTTCCAGGCCATCGACGGTGAGGTGTCGATGGCTGCGCTGCTCGCCTACCTCACCGCGGAGGAGGACGAGGGCAGCGGCCTGGAGCTCGCCACCCCGTCAGCTGCCGACTCGGTCAAGCTGCTCACCGTCCACCGGTCCAAGGGCCTGGAGTGGGCGGAGGTGTTCCTGGTCGGGGTCTGCGAGACCGTGTTCCCGTCCAACAGGACCCGGCCGACCTGGCTGACCACACCGGCCGTGCTGCCGTCCCGGCTTCGCCGTGACGCTCACGACCTCCCGCACCTCGAGGGCTTCGACAAGCCCGCGATCGAGGCCTATCGGGGCGCCGTCAAGGCGCACGAGGCGTCCGAGGAGCTGCGGCTGGGCTACGTCGCCTTCACACGGGCGGAGGACAGGCTCTCGGTGACCAGCTACCTCTGGACGCCGCGCAAGACGCCCTTCGGCCCGTCGGCCTACCAGGGCGTTGTGCGCGACCACCTCGAGGCCCACGGAGAGCCGGTCGCCTGGCTGCCGAAGCCGGATCCCAAGGTGTCGCCGAACCCGTATGCCGCGGTTGACCCGGCCCGCCCTTGGCCACCGACCGGTCCCGGCGCCGAGGGGCTGCGACGGCTGGCCGCTGCCGAGCTCGTGGCGAAGGTCGACCCGTGGGCCGAGGACGAGCTCGACATGATCCAAGCGGCACGTGTTGCGGAGTGGGACGCCGAGATCGACCGGTTGGTCTCGGAGGCCCGCGCGGAGAGCGGGCCCGAGGTCGTCGTACCGCGTCCCGAGAGCCTCTCGGCCACAGCGCTGGCGCGTCTGCGCGACGACCCGGACGCCTTCGCCCGTGACCTGGCCCGGCCCATGCCTCGCCAGCCGTCGTCGGCTGCCAGGTTCGGCACGCGCTTCCACGCATGGGTGGAGGCCAGGTTCGGTCAGCAGGACCTCTTCGACCCCGACGACCTGCCGGGCCGGGCGGACGCCGACATCGTCGACGACGCCGATCTGCAGGAGGTGATCGCGGCGTTCGAGGCCGGCCCGTTCGCCGAGCGTGCGCCCTATCGTGTGGAGGCGCCTTTCTCGCTCGTGCTGGGCGGTCAGGTGGTCCGTGGGCGTGTGGACGCGGTGTACCGGGAGCCGGACGGAACCTGGCTCCTGGTCGACTGGAAGACCGGCAAGGCAGCGACGGCCGAGCCCTTGCAGCTCGCCATCTACCGCGTGGCCTGGGCCGAGCTGACCGGGGTCCCGCTCGACCGCGTGCGCGCCGCCTTCGTCCACGTGCGCAGCGGCGAGGTCGTCGAGCCCGACAACCTGCCCGACCGGCCGGCTCTCGAGGCGCTGCTCGCCGCAGATGCGCCCGGATGAGCAGACAGGCCTGAGTCGGTCAGGCCGACGCCTCCTGCTGCCCCTCGAGCCAGGCGGCGACGCCCCGAGCGGCGAACCGCCCCGCCCGGTTGGCGCCGATGGTCGACGCGGACGGGCCGTAGCCGACCAGCTGCACCCGTCGGTCTGCGACGGCGGTGGTCCCGAACCGGTCGAGCTGGATGCCGCCCTGAGCGCTGCGTAGCCGCAGCGGCGCGAGGTGGGCGACAGCCGGACGGAAGCCGGTCGCCCACACGATCACGTCCACCGGACGGAACGACCCGTCGGTCCAGCGGACGCCGGACGGCTCGATCGAGGCGAACATCGGGAGGCGTCGGGCGTACACACCCAGCCGGCGGGCCGCCTCCTCCTGGGGGCGCAAGGCGAGCCCCGTGACAGAGACGACGCTGGCCGGTGGAAGACCCCGGCGTACCCGCTCCTCCACGAGCGCCACCGCAGCGCTGCCGGCCTCGCGGTCGAAGCCTTCGGTGCGCCAGACCGGCTCGCGTCGTGTGACCCAGAGCAGGTCGGTCTCCGCGTCGTCGACGGCGAGCGCGAGCTCGCCGAGAAGCTGCACGGCTGAGGCGCCACCGCCGACGACCACGATCCGCTGGTGTCGAAAGGCGTCAAGGCCCGTGTAGTCGTGGGTGTGCAGCTGGGTGCCGGCGAAGGTGCCGGCTCCCGGGTAGTACGGGACGTAGGGCTGTGACCACGTCCCGGTCGCATTCACGATCGTGCGTGTCCGCCACTTGCGCAGGCCCGCTCGTACGACGAGCAGTCCCTCGCTCGCGGGCTCGACCCGGTCCACCCGCACCGGTCGCAGGACCGGGAGATCATGAGCGCGCTCATAGTGGTCGAAGTAGGCAGGCACGACGGTGTTCGCCGGCCCCGGCTCGGTCGGCGGCTCGCTGCCAGGCAGCGAGGAGACGCCGTGGACGTCCGCCATGGTCAGCGAGTCCCAGCGATGCTGCCAGGCGCCGCCTGCGGCGTCGTTCGCGTCAAGCACGACGTGCTCGATGCCCCTTCGGGCGAGATGGAAGCTGGCCGACAGCCCCGCCTGACCGGCACCGACGACGACGGACTCGAGCGGCTCTGACACGTCGGGACAACACCCGGACCTCCCGCGATATTGCGTGAGGCCCTACGTTGGGAGCGTGCCCATCGACCTCCCTGCCCACGAGCGGCTCGCGCGGTCCGCGCACGACCGTCTCAATGCTCACCGCGACGACGAGGACTGGCTCGAGCGACAGTGGGTCGACCCCGGGTCGCGCGTTCTCGTGGTCGCCGGCAACCGGGTGCGCATCGAGGACGATCGCATCTGCTGGATGCACCCGAAGGAGGCGCCCGACGGCGTCCGCCTCCTGCTCGGCGACGCCGAGGGCAGGACTCACTTCGCCGTCATCCTCGGGGCCGAGGACGCGGGTGACGGATGGGTGCCGCTCCGAGGGCTGCTGCCGGCACTGGCGAGCGGCCCCGACGTGGGGGAGGCGCCGCTCGTCCTGCACGCGCTCGGTCTGGCCGAGTGGCTCCACGCCACGAGGTTCTGTCCGCGCTGCGGCGGTCCGCTCTCGCCGCGCGCGTCCGGGCACCAGCTGATCTGCAGCGACGGGCACCTGCAGTTCCCGCGAACCGATCCAGCCGTCATCATGCTGATCTCCACAGGCGAGTCCGGCTCCGATGAGGAGCTCTGCCTCCTGGGCCGTCAGAGGGTCTGGCCGGAGGGCCGGTTCTCGACCCTCGCCGGGTTCTGTGAGCCAGGGGAGTCGCTGGAGAACGCAGTGCGCCGGGAGGTCGCCGAAGAGACGGGGGTCATCGTCGGCGAGGTGTCGTACTTCGGCAACCAGCCGTGGCCGCTGCCCGCGAGCCTGATGCTGGGATTCTTGGGCCGGGCCACCTCGACGAGCATCAAGGTCGACGACGACGAGATCGCCGAGGCTGCCTGGTTCAGCCGAGAAGAGCTGCGCGCCGCAGCCGAGTCCGGAGAGATCCGGCTCCCCGGCGCCGTCTCGATCAGCAGGTCGCTGATCGAGGCGTGGTACGGCGCCCCCCTGCCCGGCTCCTGGTGATCTGCCGGGCTCCTGGTGAGTCGTCAGGCCTGCGCGGCCAGCTTCTCCTTCACCTGCGTGAGATCCGCTAGGTCGTCGACGCTCAAGGCCCAACTGCGTCAAGCCCGCGCCACCAGCCGGCCGGGCAGCGGCGTGAGTCTCGACCCGCAGTCAGTGCTGCTCGATGTGGGGGCAGCCGCCGGACCTGTGCTTCCGTCGGCACTGCCACCTGCGTCGCCACCTACGGAGCATCTTCACGGCGAAAGTGTGGGGCAGGTCCGGGGATGACGCTGCGACGGACGCCACAGGTCTAGACCCCGCCCAAGCGGTGAGCGTCACTCCCGTCTCTCGGCGGGAGGGGCGCTCAGGCCATTTGAAGCGGAGGGACGGTGGGCAGCCATGTCGGACCGACCGGACGCTCGATGAGTGCCGGCAATGCGCCTTCGAATACCTCGCCCAGCCCGGCGCAGATGTGAGGGTGGTAGCGGAGGAGTTCGAGGGTTGCCCGGCCACGCTGCGAGCCGATCAACAGGACCCACACCACGGCGTCCAACGGAGACACAGCAACCGGTCTGCCCAACTCCGCAGCCGCGCGTCTCCCTGCGATCGACAGCTTGTCGACCGCCCACGACTCTGCGGTTGTGATGGCCGCGTCGAGGGTAGGCAGCGTGTCGATACCGAGGGCGCGGCAGGTCGTCACGACGTCGGCGACGTCCCAGTCGTGATTGAGCTTCGAGGCACTGCGCTGATGCTCGGCCGGGAGCGGGATGCCGGCTGCCTCGGCCCAGACCATCGGCCGCAGATGGGCGTTGCGAGCGATCCATAGCTCGACGTGGTGATGATCGATCACGTGAAACTCCGCGCGGGGGCAGACGGCATGAACCGCTCACCCTAGCGGTCAGGCTCAGTCATCTAGGCGCACGCAAGGACGCGCCCTGGAAGTGAGCACCTTGGAACCGACACATCTTGAAAAGCCGGGTGTCCGGGGTGGCCTGCTGGAAGTCTTCACCGTCGAAGTCCGGGCAGCAGGCCTGCCCCACTCGCCGGCCCCGTCACCCATCGGCTGTTGTGACGAGCATCTCGGAGCGGGCGGGAGTCGACCTGAACAGGCCTGGGCAGAGGTGACCGTGTGACGCCTCATGCGCGGCGGGGCGTTCTGCTGCGTCCGGTTGTGGCGTCCGTCACTTTGGCGCGACGGGCGGCGTTCGGCGATGGCAGACTCGGCGACCGAGCCCCCCTGGTGAACCCGAGAACACCTGGGGGGCTTATCCATTTCCGAGGGCATCACCTTGGACGAAACGCCCAGCGGGATTCGCCCGGGCTGTCGCTCAGGCCTGCGCCTGCGCCAACGACTTGAGGCGCTCCTTCACCTGGACCAGGCTCGGGTTGGTGTGTGCGGAGCCGTCGGCATAAACCAGCGTCGGCACCGTCTGGTTGCCGTTGTTGACTCTCTCGACGATCCCGGCGGCGTCGGGGTGTTCCTCGATGTTGACCTCCTGGAAGCTGATCCCCTCGCGGCCCAGCTGGCCCTTGAGCCGGGTGCAGTAGCCGCACCAGGTGGTGGTGTACATCGTGAAGGTCTCGCTCATGAGACTGTTCCCCTCCGACATCTAGGGTGGTGGCCGACGGGCGCGCTCCGCGGCGCCCGTCAGGTCAACTGTTGCGCCGTCCAGAGTGTTCCCGAGCCCGGGCCTGTGGAAACGGTGCGCCGCCCCGCCAGGACTGTCGCCGCACGCCTCTAAGGTGAGAACGTCCGCGAACCATCGCCCCTCCTGGAGTGTTTCCGCCTGTGACCGTCAGCCCCGATGCTCTGCTCGACGCCCTCGACCCGGAGCAGCGCCGTGTCGCCGAGGCGCTGCGCGGGCCGGTCCGCGTGCTCGCCGGGGCCGGCACCGGCAAGACACGTGCGATCACGCACCGGATCGCGTTCGGGGTGGCAACGGGCGTCTATGCGCCCACCGAGGTGCTGGCCGTCACGTTCACGACCCGCGCCGCTGGTGAGATGCGGCAGCGGTTGCGTGGCATGGGCGCCGGTGCCGTCCAGGCGCGCACGTTCCACTCGGCGGCGCTGCGGCAGCTGCGCTACTTCTGGCCACACGTGCACGGCACCGAGCTGCCCACCCTCACGGAGTCGAAGCTCGGGATGCTGGCGCAGGCCGCTCGGCGGCACCGGCTCAATGCCGACCAGGCGCTGCTGCGCGATCTCGCCTCGGAGGTCGAGTGGGCCAAGGTCAGCAACGTCCATCCCGACTCCTATGCGCGGGTGGCGGTCTCACGCGGGCGCCAGGTGGGCACGGTCGACGTCGAGACGGTGGGTCGCGTCTTCGGGTCCTACGAGGAGGTCAAGCGCGAGCAGGGCCGCATGGACATGGAGGACGTCCTGCTGCTGACCGCCGGACTGCTGGCCGAGGACGAGAGGGTCGCCGCACAGGTCCGCCGGCAGTACAAGTGGTTCGTCGTCGACGAGTTCCAGGACGTCTCGCCACTCCAGTCGGCACTGCTCGACCTGTGGCTGGGTGGGCGGGACGAGCTGTGCGTCGTCGGCGACCCCGCCCAGACCATCTACTCCTTCGCCGGCGCCGACGCCACCTACCTCCGTGGGTTCCCCCGGAAGTATCCGAACACCACCAGCGTGGAGCTCGTGCGCAACTACCGGTCCAGCGCGCAGGTCGTCGAGACCGCCAACCGACTCCTCGCGGGCTCGCCCAGTCAGGGCGTGCAGCTGCGGGCTCAGTCGGGTGCCGGCCCGGCGGTCACGTTCCATCCGCACGCCGACGAGGTGGCGGAGGCCGACGCCGTTGCCGCGCGCATCCGGCAGCTGCACGCGGACGGGCGGGCCTACGGCGAGATGGCGATCCTCTTCCGGATCAACGCCCAGTCCGAGACGTTCGAGGAGGCGCTGACGGCGGCCGGCGTGCCCTACGTCGTCCGAGGTGCTGCCAGGTTCTTCGACCGGCCCGAGGTGCGTGAGGCGGTGACCCGGCTGCGAGGGGCGGCGAGGTCGGGCCAGGACGAGGACTTCCTCGAGACGGTGCATGCCACCTTGGCCGGCATGGGGTGGACCTCGGCGCCGCCGGAGTCGCGCGGTCAGGTCCGTGACCGCTGGGAGTCCTGGCAGGCCCTCATCGACCAGGCCACCGCATTCGCCGAAGGCGTCGGAGGCGGCGCACCTGCCGACTTGGGCGCCTTCGTTGACGACCTCGACCGCAGGGCCGCCGACCAGCATGCGCCGGTGGCCGACGGCGTCACGCTCGCGACGTTCCATGCAGCCAAGGGGCTGGAGTGGGACGCGGTCTTTCTCGTCGGCCTCCAGGACGGCACGCTCCCGATCACCTACGCGTTGGACTCTCCCGACGCCGTCGAGGAGGAGCGCCGCCTGCTCTATGTCGGCGTCACCCGCGCCCGTCGCGAACTCGCCCTCTCCTGGGCGGCTGCCCGCCAGCCCGGACAGCGCGGCAGCCGCAAGCCGTCGCGCTTCCTCGACCCCCTCCTGCCCGACAGTGCTCGGTCCGTCGACCGACCTCGAGGCAGCCGCGGGGCCCGGATGTGTCGCACCTGTGGGCGGCCGCTGAACGGCGTGGCTGAGAAGAAGCTCGGACGTCATCAGGACTGCCCGGCGCCGTACGACGAGGATCTCCTCGCCCGGCTCAAGGACTGGCGCACCTCCACCGCCAAGACATTGGAAAAGCCGGCGTACGTCGTCTTTCCCGATTCCACGCTCGAGGCGATCGCCGAGCGGAGACCGGGCTCGCGCAGCGAGCTGCTCCGTGTTCCCGGTGTCGGCGATGCGAAGCTGACGGCCTTCGGCGAGGAGATCCTTGCGATCGTGGCAGAAATTCCCTGAAGAAAAGCCAATAAATGATTTGCGGATCGTAAAGGGCCGGCACTAGCGTCTTCACCAACCCCGCAGACCGCGCACACGGAGTCGGCAGCTCCCGCGCACGACCGGAACGAAGGAGGTGGCACAGCATGAACATCAACGCGATCCAGCAGGCGGCTGACATCCAGTCGTCCTTCGCCATGTCCGGCTACCGCCACGCCTTCGCCACGTGCACGACCGGCGCGCCCTTTGCTGTGCGCACCGTCGATCTCGCCCAGGGCGAGGTGGCTCTCAAGCCGGCCACCGCTACCCGCAAGGGCTGGGTTCGTGGGACCTACGCCTGGAGTCCACCGAGCGTCTGAGACAGACGTCGGCGCCCTCCAGGCCGCGGAACCCGAACCACGGGATCCGCGGCCTTTCTGTTGCTCGCACCAGGCCGGTCCAAGTGGATCCCAAGTCACACACCGCACCATCAAGAAGCAGAGCGATCAGGAAGCACAGGAGGTGAACGAGATGACCACCAGCGTTCTCGACCGCGCCGACCAGGCGTTCGAGGCTGGGCTGGACGACGTCCTGGACCCCACCCTGGGTCTACTGCACGACGTGGCCAGCAAGGTCGACGACGAGCTGCTGCCATGCCGGGTCAACAACCCGGAGCTGTGGTTCGCCGAGTCCCCGAGCGATGTGGAGTATGCCAAGGCTCTCTGCCAGGCGTGCCCCGTACAGGCGATGTGCCTCGACGGCGCTCTCTCACGGCGCGAGCCATGGGGTGTCTGGGGTGGTGAGCTGTTCCTCCAAGGAGCGGTGATCCCCCGCAAGCGTCCCCGCGGTCGCCCGCGGAAGAACCCGATCGTCGCCTAGCCGCCCACCTATGAACATTCGTCGAAACAGGAGCATCGAGATGAACACCATGCAGGAAGACCTGGCGCGGGCCCAGATGGCCGCGCGCCTGGGAGAGGCGCAAGAGATGCAGCGTGGCCGCCGATTGGCCCGCGCCCGCCGGCTCAGCCGCAAGGCCGAGCAGGCAGCACAGCTTGCGCGCCTGGCCCTCGCCCGCGCTCTGTGAACCGGGATCACCTCCCGGCACCCTGATCGCGGGTGTGTGACAAGAACGGTCCGTCCGTCCCAGTGCTGGGATGGGCGGACCGTTCTGCGTCTGGTTTGCTGGGGACGTGCTGACCTGTGACTTCTGCGGCCGGGCAGCGCCGGAGGGCGCTGAGACGCTCACCTGGACGAGCGCGGTCGAGCACGGCGTCCGCAAGACCTTCTGCGAGCAGTGCTCGCGCGAGCATCTCCGCGCGATGGAGGGCAAGCTCGACTCCGAATGGTGGTGAGGGGACCAGGCCCGAAGACCGTCAGGTGTCGAGCCGATGGAACGCATCGATCGATCTGGCAACGCGACGCCCTTCTGGCTGACGATCTTCGTCGACCTGCCGGCTCCGGTGCACGAGTCCGGCACGCGCTTCGGGCAGGGCGTGACGGGCTATCGGCTGTCGTCGACGCGTGGGGACACAGGCACCGTTCGCGGGTGGACCAGCTGACCATCGACATCGCGCCGCACGCGTGGGACGCCGAGACCGCATTCTGGGCGGGCCTGACCGGCTGGGAGGTTCGTCGGGGGAGCCGGCCGGAGCTCGCGCGGCTCGCGACGCCGGCTGAGCTGCCGGTGCGGATCCTTCTCCAGCGCCTGGACGAAGGACGAACGGGCGGCCACATCGACATCGCCTTCGACGCTTGCGACCAGGAGGTCGAGCGGCTGGTCGATCTCGGCGCCGAGCAGGTGAGCAGGCAGCAAGGGTGGACGGTCATGACGGCGCCGGACGGCAGCAAGCTCTGTGTCACCGAGCGCAGCCCCGACACGGCCTGCTCGGCTGAGGTCACTCCTCGACGAGCACGACGTCCCACGCGCAGCCGCACAGCGCGTGGCGTGGCCACTCCCGCAGGACGGGTCCGCCATCGGCGGGGAGAAGCAGCGACGCCGACACGGTGGACGGCAGGTCTCCGTCGACGTACGACACCACCTCCCGTGCCGCGAGCGCCAACGCTGCAGCTTGGAGCGCGGGCGACGTCGGAACGGGGTCGGTGCGGCGCGCCAGCTGGTTGACGACGAGCGGCCGGCGGGGATGGTCGTCGGCGAGGGCGGCATCGACGCAGCGAAGACAGGCCGTGCGGCCGGGCACGACGAAGGGCCCTACCTCCCATCCCGTCGGCATGCCGCTCACGACGAGGTGCGAACGTCCTTGCTGCATCAGCACGTCAACCGACTCTCGACGCACAGGGCCCATCGCGACGACCACGGTGAGCGTGGCCCCGGAGGTGACTGGCTCGATCCCCTCCGCCCGCAAGAGCGGGATGATCGTGTCGCAGACACCGGGGAGCGCGTCGACCGAGACTCGAGCCGCCCGCCGGGCGGCGACCCGTTCGGCGGCGCCCGGGCCGTGCACGGCGGCGACCCTCGACTCGAGCTGCGAGGCCGGAGCGTCGACGATCAGGTCGGCCGCGTGGAGCGCCTCCAGCGCCCGAAGCGCGGGTAGCGATGTCGGCCGCTCCCAGCGCGAGCGCGGGCTCTGAAGAAGACTCACGAGGCGGTGGACGTCCGGCGAGTCGGTCAGGAGCGCGCGCGTCGGGGCGTCGAGGCCGACGATCAGGTGGTGGTCGTCGAAGCGAACGGCATGCCAGCCCGGTCGGAGGACCGGGCGCCCGAGTTCAGCCATGCGGGGACCCTGTCACAGATCCGCATGACGCGCGCTCGCTCATCCACAGGGTCCGAGACGTCGGTGTCACGAAATGACAACGGCGTCGCTCGGACCCGAGCGACGCCGCAGTCGAGGCTGCAGACTGAGTGCTCAGGCCTTCCCGAGGATGCGGTTGAGGTTGGTGCCGCACACGGGGCAGACGGCCTTGGCCATCTTGGTGCCCTTGTCGTTCACCTTGACCTCGCCGGTCGCCTCGCGCTTCTCCTTGCACTTGACGCAGTAGAACTCGCCGCTCCAGGACTCCGCCATGACGGCCCCCTATCTATGTGTCTCACGTTGGTCGTCGCGGCGGGGGAATGTCAGGAAAGCCCGCCGGGATCCTGCGGCGGCACGCCGCTGAATCGACTCGACCCTACGGCACACGGCGCTCTGATCCACACCAGAGGCACTCTCCTGGCCCCGGCGTGTCGCGCGGGGGAGCACCGAGCGAAGCAGCGGGTGGGGCACCCGGCGCAGCCCGTCGGGCCTGTCGCAGGGCCGATGAGGAGACCCCCGGTGCCTGAGTCGTCCCTCGCCTTCCCCTTGCGAAGGGCGACCGGCGGCGCCGGGGGCCTCATCTGGAAGGAAACCTAGGAGGGCCGGTGGAGCATGGTCAACGCGCGTGATCCCCACCCTGTGGATAGGGGTGTGGACAGCGTGCGGATAACTGGCGGAACACCGTGGAGAACCGCCGGAACACCATGTGGATCGGGCGGCCTAGGGCGAGAAGACCCGCGCCCTGACCAGCGGCGATGCATCTCCACTGCTTGTGGAGGAAAAATAGTGGCCGTGAACTCCGGCGTGTCGTCCCCTCATGGCCCCGTGGCGGTCCTGCGTCGCATCGCGTTCCTGTTGGAGCGGGGGCGCGAGGACACCTACAAGGTGAAGGCCTTCCGGACGGCCGCCGCGAGCCTGCTTCCGCTCGACGACGCCGAGATCGCTGCGCGTGTCAGCGCGGGGACTCTCACCGACCTGCCAGGTCTGGGCGCGAGCACCGCGAAAGTGGTCGCCCAAGTGGTGGCCGGCGAGGTCCCGGACCGGCTGACCCGCCTGGAGGAGGAGTACGGCGGCTCGCTCGTGGCCGGCGGCGACGGCCTCCGTGCCGCGCTTCGGGGTGACCTGCACTCCCACTCCGACTGGTCCGACGGGGGGTCACCGATCGAGGAGATGGCCTTCACGGCGATGGAGCTGGGCCACGACTACCTGGTCCTCACCGACCACTCGCCGCGCCTGACGGTGGCGAAGGGGCTCAGCGTGGAGCGTCTCCGACGACAGCTCGCGGTGGTCGACGCGGTCAACGACCACCTCTTCTCGTCCGGGACGGCTGAGGACGGCGGCTTCCGCCTGCTCAAGGGCATCGAGGTCGACATCCTCGACGACGGCTCGCTCGACCAGACCGACGAGATGCTGGCGCGGCTCGACGTCCGCGTGGCGAGCGTGCACTCCAAGCTCAAGATGGAGCCCGACGACATGACCAGGCGCATGGTCGCGGCGATCCAGAGCCCGTTCACCAACGTCCTGGGTCACTGCACGGGCCGCCTCATCACCGGCAGCCGCGGGACGAGGCCCGGCAGCCGCTTCGACGCACGCCGCGTCTTCGAGGCCGCCGCGGAGCATCAGGTGGCGATCGAGATCAACAGCCGGCCAGAGCGTCGCGACCCGCCGACCAAGCTGCTCGAGCTCGCCCGTGACATTGGCTGCCTGTTCTCGATCGACTCCGACGCTCACGCGCCCGGGCAGCTCGACTTCCAGGTCTACGGGTGCGAGCGCGCCGAGGCGGCGGGGATCGATCCAGGACGGATCGTGAACACGTGGCCCCGCGAGCGCCTGCTGGAGTGGGCTCGGCCCGCCGACATCTAGTGCGGACTTCGGGTCGCGGCCACTAGGGTCCGAACATGCAGCGGGACAACGTGGAGGTGCGGCGCAGCAAGCGCCGGCGCCGCACGGTGTCGGCCTACCGCGACGGCGACCGGATCGTCGTGCTCATCCCTGCCTCGCTCTCGGCGAAGGAGGAGGCCGAGTGGGTCGAGTCGATGGTGGCGCGGTTGGAGCGCCAGGAGCGCCGCCGCAAGCCAAGCGATGAGGAGCTGCTCAAGCGGGCGCTCTCCCTCAGCGACCGCTACTTCGGCGGGATCGCGATCCCCGAGTCCGTCCGCTGGGTCGACAACCAGAACGCTCGCTGGGGCTCCTGCACCCCTGGCGACCGCACCATTCGGCTCAGTGCGCGGCTGCAGGGCATGCCGTCCTGGGTCATCGACTACGTGCTGGTTCACGAGCTCGCCCACCTCTTCGAGTCCTCGCACGACGCTCGGTTCTGGGGATGGGTGGATCGCTACCCTCAGGCCGAACGGGCGAAGGGCTACCTGTTGGGCTGGTCAGCCGCGGTCCGACTCGAGCCGCCGCCGGGCGTGGAGGACGAGCTCGACTAGGTCGGGATCGGGGTCCGGCAGCGCGTCGGACGGCCACCAGCGCACGTCGAGGGACTCCTCGGACACGGCATGGACGGCATCCGCCGGCGCCACAGCGAGGAAGCGGACGTCGAGATGGTGCACGCCGGCGGCGTCGCCGCAGAACGGCACCTCGTGGTCGCTGAGCTGCACGGGCACCGGATCCAGCGTCAGTGCCAGACCGGACTCCTCCTGGGCCTCTCGCGACGCGGCGCCGAACAGGGAGGCGTCATCGGGCTCGAGATGTCCGCCGAACTGGAACCACCGGCCCGCCTTGGCGTGCAGCGTCAGGAGGACCGACGACCCGTCGGCGGAGATCACCAGGGTCGACGCGGTGACGTGGTGCGGTCGGTCCTCGCGCAGCACACCCGAGGGATGGGTGCTCAAGTAGGCGACGTACTGCTCGCGCAGCGCCTCCTGGGCAGGCGTGGGAGCGGCCCAGGAGGCGAGCAGGCTGAGGGCGTCGTCGCGCAGGCGACTCACTCGGGGTCGCCGGCGTCGCCGGGCGGCGGCCCGTCGAGGAGCTTGCGGAGCTCGGCGTCGAACTCGTCCTCCGACATGGTCTCCGGCGTGTCGGCGCCCTCGCGGAACCCGAGCGGGTCGTCGAGGTCGGCACTGGTCGGCAGCAGCGCGGGCGACATCCACACGCCGTCGCGCGCCTCGGCGCCCTGGCGGGACCGCAGGGCGCCCCACAGGCTCGAGGCGTCGCGCAGTCGGCGCGGCCGCAGCTCGAGCCCGACGAGCGTCGCGAAGGTCTGCTCGGCCGGACCGCCGGCCGCGCGTCGCCTGCGGAACGCCTCCTGCAGCTTGGTGGCCGCCGGCATGCGGTCCTTGGTCGCCTCGCTCACGATCTCGTCCACCCAGCCCTCGACAAGCGCGAGCACGATCTCGAGCCGCTCGAGCGCCGCCTGCTGCGCCGGGGAGTCGGGCATCTCGAAGAGAGACCCGTTCTCGAACAGCTGCTGCAGTGACTGCGGGTCCGCCGGGTTGACGCCCCGCATCTGCTCCTCGACCTGCTGCTGGATGTTGCCGAGGTTCACCTCGACCCCGCGGGCATAGTCGGTGACGGCGCCGGTCACGTGGTCGCGCAGCCACGGAACGCCCGCGAACAGCCGCTGGTGGGCGGCCTCGCGCAGTGCGACGTAGAGCAGCACGTCGTCGGAGGAGACGTCGGAGAGGCCCTCGGCGAACGCCGCGATGTTGGTCGGGAGGAGCCCGGCGCGGCCCGGCGCCGCCAGCGGCACGCCGATGTCGGAGACCGAGAGCACCTCGCCGGCCAGCGCGCCCAGGCCCGAACCGGTCTGGTTGGCGAGCAGTGCACCCACGGCCCTGCCGAGGAAGCCCATCATCGGACCCGCCATCGCCTGCATCTCCGCCGGCAGCTGACCGCTCATGGCGTTCACCGACGACGCGGCCACCGGCTCGACCAGCACCTTCCACACGTCCACGGTGTTGACCAGCCACTCCGCGCGACTCCACGCGTGCGGCGTCGTGATCCCGGACGGGAAGGCGGTCGTGCCGTCGATCCAGTGGTCGGCGAGCCGGAGGGCGTCGGCGACGGCTGCCCTCTGTCGCTCGGTCGGCGTGGGGTCGGGGGTCTGGGCCGCCGTCTTGCGCGCCAGGTCGAGGGCGACCTCCCAGTTGAGCGGGCCGTCGTAGGGCTGCATGAACGTCTGCATCTGCGCGAAGAGCGAGGACAGGTCAGGCATGCCGCCTCCGCTCGTGAAGAACGCCTCGAAGGGGGTGCCCTTGAACGGGTTCTCGCCCGGGTCACCAGGGGTCTCAGCCATGACCCCAACGGTACGCGGCCGACCCATGTGCAGCCTAAGGTGAGCGGTGTGAGTGATTCCTCCCTCCGCGGGGCCGGTTCCGAGCGCGTCAGACTGGCGGACATCCGCGACACCCCGCTCGAGGTCGACGAGGTCGTGAAGGCGCTCGACGACGAGGCCTCCGGCGGCCTGACCCTCTTCGTCGGCCGCGTTCGCGACCACGACCAGGGCAAGGGCGTGCGGGGCCTGACGTACGACGCCCACCCCACTGCGCTCGACCGCCTCGTCGAGGTCTGCGCGCGGATCGCCGAGGAGCACGACGTCAACGGCGTCGCCGCCGTCCACCGCACCGGCGAACTGGCCATCGGCGATGTCGCCGTCATCGTTGCGACGGCGTCGGGTCACCGAGGCGACGCCTTCGCGGCGAGCCGTGCCCTCATCGACACGCTCAAGAGCGAGGTGCCCATCTGGAAGCACCAGCGCTTCAGCGACGGGACCGATGAGTGGGTCGGCGCGCCGTAGGCCCCTGGGGCGGCCACTGAAATAGCCTGGTCCTGTGGTGATCCTGCTCTGGCTCGTGCCGCCGGTGGTCGTGACGATCCTCGCTATGGCCTGGGTCGGCTGGCTCGGCCGGGAGGGTCGCGGCGAGATCGACCGCGAGACCGCCGTACGTCGGATGGGAGAGGCGCTCAGCCGGCCGGCGCGCCCGCGGGTGGTCGTCCAGCAGCCTCGGGAGCGGTCGACCGGCGTTGCCGTGCGCGCCTCACGCGACCCCTCGCGCGACAAGCGGGTCTCCTGATCCTCTCAGCACCCTCTTGGCTGGTCATGGGAGGGTTGTCGCCGTGAAGGGGCCCTCATCGATGTCGCAGCGGACTCTCGCGGGGGTCATCGCGGTGCCGTTGGTGATCGCTCTCGTCGTCGTCGCCTGGCTCAGCCCGCTGCCGTACGTCGTCTACCGGCCCGGCCTCACCGTCAACGTGCTCGGGAAGACCGACGGCAAGGAGATCATCGGCGTCGTCGGTCACCCGGCCTACCGCGACGACGGTCAGCTGCGCATGACGACCGTGTCGGTGACGCGCCCGGAGACGAAGGTCTACCTTCCCGAGCTGCTCGGGGCGTGGTTCAGCAAGAAGGACGCGGTCTACCCGTGGAACGCGGTCTACTCCAAGGGCACCTCCGACCGGCAGAGCAAGCAGGAGGGTGCTGTCCAGATGTCGACGTCCCAGGACACCGCGACCGCGGTCGCCCTCGCCGAGCTCGGCCAGAAGGTCCCTGAGGTGGTCAAGATCGCCTCGGTCACCAAGGGCGGCCCGGCCGATGGCGTGCTCAAGACGGGCGATCAGGTCCTGGACGTCGACGGCCTCGCCGTGACGACGAAGAACACCGGGGATGCCGTGAAGAGGATCCGGCGCACGCCGGCGGGTCAGGCGGTGGAGATGGTGATCAGTCGCGGCGGCAAGCAGCAGCGCGTCAGCATGACGCCGGTCCGGGAGAACGGTGTGCCGCGGATCGGGGTCGCGCTGGGCGTCGACTACGACTTCCCGTTCGACGTCTCGGTGAACATCGACCCGAGCATCGGCGGGCCGAGTGCCGGGCTCATGTTCTCGCTCGGCATCTACGACACGCTCACCCCAGGATCGCTGACCGGGGGCCAGAAGGTCGCGGGCACCGGCGAGATCGAGCCGGACGGATCGGTCGGTCCGATCGGCGGGATCCAGCAGAAGATCGCCGCCTCGGACCGTGATGGTGCCAGGCTGTTCCTCGTCCCGAAGGACAACTGCGACGAGGCGCTCGGGGCCGCGAAGGGCGACGTACGGCTGGTGAAGGTGACCACCATGCACGACGCCGTCACGTCGGTGGAGTCCTGGGTCAAGAACCACGACGCCACGCTGCCGACGTGCGGAGGGAAGGCATGAGCCTCGAGATCAGTGACACCGACCCGGCCCTGGCCGCGGCCGTGCTCGAGCTGGAGACGCACGCCAGCGGGCAGGGCTGGGACAGGCCGGCGACGCTCTACGCGCTCGTCGACACCGCGGCCCTGGCCGCGAAGGAGCCCGCCCTGGCGGCCCTGATGGGGTTGGACGACTTCTCGGCGGCCGGGAGCCTGACGCCGGTCGAGCAGGAGCAGCTCACCCGCCCGCTGGAGGAGGTGCTTCCCACCATCAGCTGGCCGACCGGCGTCGCGGGTTGCGCCGCAGTGGTCGAGCGGCTCGTGCTGCCTCCCGGCGTCGACGATGCCATCCCGGAGGACCCGGGCGCCGCGGAGGAGTTCGCGCGTCACCACCCCGACCGCCAGGAGGTGCGGATGGTGGTGGGCGTCACGCGCGCCGGGGCGTCGTACTGTGCGCTGCGTCTGCGTGCCCACGACGACCCGGAGTCGGTCGTCGCAGGCGACGACCTCGTGCCGCAGCTGGTCGAGCTGCTGCGCGAGACCTTGGAGGAGGACCCCCGGTGAGTGAGCTCTTCGACGACGACCCGCGCGACACGCCGCCGCGCAGCGGCTCGGGTCGCACCCGGGCGCTCATCATCACCGCCGTCGCGCTCGCCGTGATGCTCTTCCTGCTCACCACCTTCGCGTCCTTGTGGACCGATCGGCTGTGGTTCGCCCAGATCGGCTATGGGAGCGTGTTCGGGAAGCTCTTCTGGACCAGGACAGGACTGTTCCTGGCCTTCGGGCTGGTCATGGGTGGTGCCGTCGCGGCCACGATCATGCTCGCCTACCGCAACCGTCCGCTGACCCACCCGACCACCGGCGACAACGGCTTGGAGCGCTACCGGGATGCGGTCACGCCGATCCGGACCTGGCTCCTGGTCGGCGTCTCGGTGATCGCGGGCGTGTTCGCGGGGGCGTCCGGGGCAGGCAAGTGGCGCACCTATCTCCTCTGGCGCAACGGTGGCGACTTCGGTCAGAAGGACGCCTACTTCGGCAAGGACATCGGGTTCTACGTCTTCGACCTCCCGTGGTGGCATCTCATCGTGAACTTCACGATGGCGGTGAGCATCGTGGCACTGCTGCTCTCGCTCCTCGTCAACTACCTGTACGGCGGCATCCGCCTGCAGTCGCGCCACGAGCGCGTCTCGGGGCCGGCGCAGCTGCAGATCTCGATGCTGATCGCTGTCTTCGTGCTCGCCAAGGCCGCGGACTACTGGCTGGACCGCTACGACCTGGTGCATGGCGACGGCTCGAAGATGACCGGCATCTCCTTCACCGACGACCACGCGGTGCTTCCGGCCAAGGCCATCCTGGCAGGCATCGCCCTCATCTGTGCGGCGCTCTTCCTCGTCAACATCTGGCGTCGCACCTGGCTGCTGCCCGGTGTCGGAGCCGCGCTGCTGGTCGTGTCCGCCATTCTCCTCGGACTGATCTGGCCGGCGATCGTGCAGGGATTCCAGGTGCGGCCCTCGCCCGACAAGGAGACGCCCTACCTGGCCAAGAACATCACGGCGACCCGGCAGGCCTACGCCATCGACGACGCCGACGTGACCGTTCAGAACTACACGGCCCAGGCCAATGTCACCAACTCCTCCTCGCTGGCCACCGACCTCGACAAGCAGGTGGCATCGGCGCCCCTGGTCGACCCACAGCTGGTTCACGACCTGTTCAACGAGAGCCAGCAGGAGCGCAGCTACTACAGCCTCGCCCAGCCTCTCGACGTCGATCACTACATGATCGGCGGCAAGGACCGAGCGCTCGTGCTGGGCGTGCGCGAGCTCGACCAGGGCGGCATCGACGCTCGCGACCGCAGCTGGACGAACCTGCACACGACCTACACGCACGGGTCCGGCGTGATCGCCGCCTATGCGAACCAGCGCGACGTCCAGGACCGCACCGAGCAGCAGAGCATCCAGTGGGCCCAAGGCAGCGAGTCCGACCAGAACGACCTGGTCGCCGCCGGCCCCGGTCCGTTCGAGCAGCGGGTCTACTTCGGTGAGAAGTCGACGACCTACGCCGTCGTCGGGCGGCCCAAGGGCGCGTCGCCGGTCGAGCTGGACCTCGGCGCCGGCAGCGACAGCAACGACACCCACACGACGTACGGCGGCACCGGCGGCGTCCCGATCGGCTCCACCTTCCGCCGGCTGCTCTACAGCATCAAGTTCGGATCCTCCAGCTTCCTGCTGTCGGGCCGGATGAACGAGAACTCCCAGATCCTCTACGACCGCACGCCGCGCGAGCGCGTGGAGAAGGTCGCGCCGTGGCTGACTCTCGACGACGATGCCTACCCGGTGGTCGTCGATGGTCGGATCCTGTGGGTGCTCGACGGCTACACGACGACCGACCGCTACCCGGGCGCCGAGAAGGACTCCTTCAAGGAGATGACCGACGACGTCCTGCAGCAGGACACCGGTCTGCGGACGCTGCCCACGGACCAGATCAACTACATGCGCAACGCGGTCAAGGCGACGGTCGACGCCTACGACGGCACCGTCCGCCTCTATGCCTGGGACGAGTCCGACCCCATTCTGCACGCGTGGTCGAAGGTCTTCCCCGGCACCGTCCTGCCGCGCTCGGCGATCCCCGACGACCTCAAGCCACACCTGCGCTATCCCGAGGACCTGTTCAAGGTGCAGCGCTTCCAGCTGGCCAAGTACCACGTGACGGACGCTCGCGCGTTCCAGCAGGGCTCGGACTGGTGGCAGGTGCCGGAGGATCCGAACTCCACGGTGCCGCACCTGATGGCGCCGTACCGCATGTTCCTGGACGCGCCCGGCAGCGACAAGGAGGTCTGGTCGCTGTCGACCACCTTCACGCCGACTAAGCGCAACACGCTGTCGGCGGTGATGACGGTCAACTCCGATGCCACCTCGAAGGACTTCGGCAAGATCCAGGTCCTCGAGCGGCCCGACCAGGTGACGCAGGGGCCCCAGCAGGTGGTGGCCGACCTGAAGAACGACTCGGCGATCTCGCAGGCGCTGCAGCCGTTCAAGATCGGATCGCTGCTCTCCTACGGCAACCTGTTGACGATCCCGACCAACACACACGGCCTCATCTCCCTGATGCCGGTCTATGCCAGGCAGGCGACCTCGTCGCCGTACCCCGTGCTCGCCTACGTCCTGGTCAAGTACGGCAACCACATGGGCTACGGCAAGACCCTGCAGGACGCGATCACGAAGGCCCTGTCGACGACCTCGGCACCGGCCCCCTCGCCCACCTCGACCCCGACGCCGTCTCCGTCGTCCTCACCATCGTCGACGCCGACCACGAAGCCGTCGACCGCCGGCACCGCCGAGGCGCAGGCCAAGCGCCTCCTCGACGAGGCGCAGACGCTCTTCGCGCAGGCGGAGGCAGCCGGGAAGCAAGGCGACTTCGCCAAGCGGGAGGAGCTGCTCACACAGGCGCAGCAGAAGATCGCGAAGGCGATCGAGCTGCTCGGATGATGCCCGGGGCTCCCGCGCCCAGCGGGGCGGGAGTCACCCGGATGCGGTGAGGCCGGACACCTCGCGAGGCAGCGACGATCGCGGCGAGACCTTCGGGAGGAGGACGCCGTGGCCGCTCGCCGTGCCGGTGGTCGCGCCGGTGGTCGTGCCGCCGCGTCCGGGCTGCTCCTGATGTGGGTCGGGCTGCTCGCTGGCTGTGGTGGCAGCGATGGCGCCGCCGATCGTCCCACCTTGTCGCCCTCGGTGTCGCCCACCGTGTTGCCCACCTTGTTGCCGACGGGGCCACCGTCACCCTCGGTCACCGCGTCGCCGACGCGGACCTTGCCGAGCGCGACGCGCACCGCGACCCGCACCAGCGAGCCGACCGAGGCGCCGTCCCCCCAGCCGTCCGATCAGCCCTCGGTCACCCGGACCGCACCACCCAGCTCGACGCCCACGCCCGAGGTCACGCCGGCGCCGGAGCCTCCGGCCACGCGAACGGCGACGGTCACGGTCAGGCCCACTGCCACTGCGACGCAGACGGCCACGGTCACCCAGACCGTCGCTCCGGCCCCGGCCTCACCGACGACCTCGGCCCCGTCGACCACGTCGATCCCGTCGACCTCGTCGGCCCCGTCCGGCACGGTGGCTCCGGATGTCCAGGCAACCACCGCATCCGAGGAGGGGGCGCAGGCATGGGTGTGGTGGGTGCTGGCCGGACTGGCGGTGGCTGCCGGGCTCGTGGGCTGGTTCGTGACGGCGCGAGCACGGCGTCGACGCCGGTCCCTTCCCGGATCAGGTGAGTGAGCCCTGCCGTCGGCGCTTCGCTCACGCCCGCTGACGAGCTAGGCTGAGCGAACATTCGTTGAATCTGCAACTACGTCAGATCGGAGCCTCGCCGGTGACCTCGTCCGTCGGACGGACCGCCCTCGCGGACCAGGGGATCGCGCCAGCCCATCCGTTCGCTGCGCACCTGCGGCGTGTCGCGGCTGAGGAGCAGACGGCGCCGCACCGGACGTGGACCGCAGCGGACGGCCCGATGCCGGCGCTCTACCTCAGCCACGGGGCACCGACGCTGTTCGAGATGACCGAGTGGATGACCGAGCTGTTCGCGTGGGCTCGGGCCATGCCCCGGCCTCGCGGCATCGTGATCGTGTCCGCACACTGGGAGTCCGCGCCGCTGAGCCTCAGCAGCAGCGCCCCCGCCGAGCTCGTCTACGACTTCGGTGGGTTCGCCCCGATGTACTACCTCATGCGGTACGACACGCCGCCGGCGACGGAGTTCGCGGATCAGGTCAGCCGGCTCATGCCCGACACCGAGCACGTGCACGAGAATGCGACTCGCGGCCTGGACCACGGCGCCTGGGTCCCGCTCAAGATCATGTATCCGGAGGCGGACATCCCTGTGCTCCAGGTCAGCATGCCCACCCATGATCCCGAGCGGCTCATGGCGCTCGGGCGGCGATTGGCCACCCTGCGCGAGCAAGGGGTGCTGGTGATCGGGTCCGGCTACATGACGCACGGGCTTCCCTTCATCGACTGGTCCCACCCGGACCGAGTGCCAGGATGGTCCTCCGACTTCGACCATTGGGCCGCTGATGCGCTCGGACGTGGCGACGTCGACGAGCTCGCCTCCTTCCGCGCGCACGCGCCGGGCATGCCGTACGCCCATCCGACCGTCGAGCACTTCACGCCGCTCTTCGTCACCCTCGGTGCCGCCGCCGACCCCACCGCCCCTCCGCTCACGCGGATCGAGGGCTACGCGATCGGGCTCGCGAAGCGGTCGGTGGAGGTCGCCTGAGGCGACGACGCCCCCGATTTGGGCCCTGGTGCGTCGGCATGTAACGTTGGGTTCACCGACGCGGGGTGGAGCAGCTCGGTAGCTCGCTGGGCTCATAACCCAGAGGTCACAGGTTCAAATCCTGTCCCCGCTACAAAGAACAGGGCCTGATCTGCGGAAACGCGGTCAGGCCCTGTGGGTTTTCTCAGGCTGTTCACGACTTGCTCATGAGAAACGGCGTGGACGGCTACTTGATCTCGGAGCGGCGCAGGGACAGCAGCCCGACGACGAGGGGAAGGACGATCCAGATCATCGTGGTCGATCCGAGCATCGCCCACTCCTTGACAGTGTTCGTGGCGCCATCGAGGAGCGCCACCTGCGTGTAGTGCCAGTCGATCCACGGCTGCAGGTCCTCGAACCACGAACGCACCTGAGCCAGGAGCGCGAGAATGCCGGGCATGACGAGTGAAGCGACGAAGTAGCCCACGATCGCGGCCGCGGAGTTGCGCAGCACGACACCGAGTGCGAAGCCGAAGGCCATGCCCACCAGGTTGTAGATCACCATCTGGAGTGCCATGGACATCGAGATGTCCCACGCGGTGTCGACGCCTGCGAGTGCTGACCCGGCCACGTTGCCGAGGGCGCCAACCGCAAAGGCGGCGGAGACGGCGCCGAGGCCCACCAGGAGGGTCGCGATCGCCTTGGCGCCGATCATGCGTCCGCGACTGGGCACCAGCGTGAACGTGGTGAGTCCGCTGCGCTGGCTCCACTCACCCGTGACGGCCAGGATCGCGACCATCGGCAGGATCACTGACATCGGGAACCCGCTCGCCCTCACGAAGTTCTGGTAGGTGACGTCGCTGTCAAGGCCGAGGACGAGGAGCGACCCGGCCGAGATGGGCGACAGCACGCCGATGCTGATGAGCATCCAGAATCCCGAGCGGGTGTTGAACATCTTGCGCAGCTCGACCTTGACGAGTCGGGTGGCCGGGATGGGTTGGGCCCTCCGTCGGGCCGGCTCGGCCTCGATGGTGTCGGGAGGGATGATCGTGGCGGTCATGCCGCAACTCCTTCGCGTTGGGTGTCGGCGGTGAGCGAGAGGAACATCTCTTCGAGCCCGGTGCCCTCGGCGGACCGGAGCTCGGTCAGAGGGATCCCGGCGGCCAGGGCCACGGATCCGACCCGAGCGGGGTCGGCGTCCGTGCGGACCGAGCCGTCGCCGGCGAGCGTGCTGGGGATCCCGGCCTGCTCGAGGGCGTGAGCGAGGTCGCGCGGTGACGTCGACCGGGCGAGCGTCCCGGCCGCGGCCAGCAGCTCTTCCTTGGTGCCGGCCGCGACGATCTTGCCGTTGCCGATCACGACCAGGTCGTCGGCGATGACCTCGATCTCGTGGAGCAGGTGTGAGGACAACAGGACGGTGCCGCCCTGGTTGGCGAAGTCCGTGAGCAGGTCGCGCATCCACCGGATCCCGGCAGGGTCGAGCCCGTTGGCCGGTTCGTCGAGGATCAGCACCCGTGGGTCGCCGAGCAGTGCGGTGGCGACACCGAGCCGCTGGCGCATGCCGAGTGAGTAGTTGCGCACGCGGCGCTTGGCCTCCGACGGTGTCAGGCTGACGAGCTCGAGCATCTCGTCGACGCGGCGGCGGGGCAGACCCATGGTGTCGGCGGCGATGGTGAGGATCTCGCGGCCGGTGCGGCCGGCGTGCTGGGCGGAGGCGTCCAGCAGGACGCCCACCTCGAGGCCGGGGTTGGGGAGGTCGGCGAACCGGTTTCCGTTGATGGTTGCGGTTCCGGACGTCGGGGCCGTGAGACCGACCATCATGCGCATCGTGGTGGACTTGCCGGCGCCGTTCGGGCCGAGGAAGCCGGTGACACGACCGGGCAGGGCGGTGAAGGAGACGTTGTCGACGGCGGTGAAGCCGGCGTATCTCCGGGTCAGTGACTCAACAGTGATCATGCGACAACCCTCGGCGCGTCAGGTCACGGGGACATCGGCGTCGAGGCCGGACTCTCCTCGGCCGCTGGGACGAGCGAGGTCTCGTTCTTCTGGTCGGTCCCCGATGCCTCGGCGGTCCCTAGGCTGGGTGGGTGATCACCAACGCCCTGCGCGCGCTGTGGGCCGAACCCCGCGCTGCCGGCGCCCCCGAACGGGGGTGGCGCGACTGGGTGCTGGTCAGTGTGCTGGTGGTGGCGGCGCTGCTGGAGGGAGTCCTCCGGGAGGACGTCGCCTGGCGGCCAATCGCGATGATCTTGGCCGTCGGCCTCGCAGCGGTACTGCTGTGGCGGCGTACCCGGCCGTTGGCCTGTGTCGTGGTGGGTTTCGGCACCGCGATGGTGTTGGGGTTGGCGACCCTGGCGGGCGGGGCCCCCAATGTCGGTCTGGACACGATGGTCTACGTCGTCCTGGTGCTCGTCTATGCGCTGGTCCGCTGGGGCTCAGGGCGCGAGATCGTGATCGGGCTGGCGGTGGTGGGGGTCACTGCGGTCATCGGTTTCGTCGCCGACGCCACCGGGCCGGCCGAGATCATCGGTGGGTTCGGCATCCTGACGGCGGCGGCGGCGGGCGGAGCGGCGTTCCGCTACCGCGCCGAGAGCTGGCGCCGGGCGTTGGACCAGGTCCGAAGCAA
This sequence comes from Nocardioides sp. AN3, assembly GCF_054653495.1. Classification (NCBI taxonomy): domain Bacteria; kingdom Bacillati; phylum Actinomycetota; class Actinomycetes; order Propionibacteriales; family Nocardioidaceae; genus Nocardioides; species Nocardioides sp. AN3. The sequence goes on along the minus strand of NZ_BAAIGC010000005.1, from coordinate 136,556 downwards.
CGAGCGGGTCGGGCTCGCGCGCGAGCTGCACGACATGGTCGCCCACCATGTCTCGGCGATCGTTGTGCAGGCGCAGGCGGGCCGGGCGATGGCCGGGCAGCGACCCGAGGCCGGGCTCGAGGCGCTGGCGGCCATCGAAGGGGAAGCATCGCGGACCCTCGCGGAGATGCGCGCGATGGTCCGGGTGCTGCGCGACGGGGCGCCCGCGGAGTACGCCCCCCAGCCCGGCGTTGCCGACCTGATGTCCCTCGCCCGCCGCGACTCGGCCCCGGTCGTTGACGTGGAGCTGCCGGAGGACCTGGACCAACTTCCGCTCCAGGTCGACACGGCGGTCTACCGGCTGGCGCAAGAGGCGCTGACCAACGCCCTGCGGCACGCCCGCAGCGCCACGCGTGTGGAGATCCGGGTCGTCGAGGGTGCAGGACGCCTGCGGCTACGCGTGAGCGACGATGGTCGGATCGACCCGGCGCGGCCGGCGAGCCACGGCTTCGGGCTGCTGGGGATGACCGAGCGCGTGCAACTGCTGGGCGGCACGCTGCGTGCCGGGCCGGCGCCCGAGGGCGGGTGGACGGTCGACGCCGAGCTGCCGACGGAGGTCGGCAGATGACGGTGCGCGTGCTGGTGGCCGACGACCAGGATCTGGTGCGTACCGGCCTCTCCATGATCCTTGACGCCCAGCCCGACATCGAGGTCGTCGGTCAGGCCGCCGACGGCCACGCCGCGGTCGAGCTGGCGCGTCGGCTCACCCCCGATGTGTGCCTGGTCGACATCCGGATGCCCGGGCTCGACGGCATCGAGGTGACCGAGCTCCTCGCGGGGCGGGGCGTCCCGGACCCGATGGCGGTGGTGGTGATCACGACCTTCGATCTGGACGAGTACGTTCACGGCGCGCTTCGGGCCGGCGCCCGAGGCTTCCTGCTCAAGGACGCCGGGCCGGAGCTGCTCGTCCAGGCCGTGCATGCCGCCGCCGTCGGCGATGCCCTGATCGCGCCGAACATCACGCGGCGGCTGCTGGCCACCTTGGCCGCCAGGGAACCGTCGAGTCGACCTACCCAACCGATCGCGCCGCTCACCGACCGCGAGGAGGAGGTGCTGGCGCTGGTCGCCCGTGGCCGCACGAACGCCGAGATCGCCGCCGATCTCTTCATCGGCCTGACGACCGCCAAGACCCACGTCGCGAGCCTGCTGACCAAGATCGGCGCCCGCAACAGGGTCGAGATCGCGATGTGGGCCTACGACACCGGCCGGGTGGGGGACTGAATCCGCCGTTCAAGGACTCCGAGAGCCGTTCCGCCGAGCAAGCAGGCTTCGATGAACGCAGTCTCGTCAAGGAGATGCGGCACCAGCCGCGCATCACGTGTGCCTCGGGGCAGCTGGACTGACCCGGCGGGATTCACCGGCCCTTCATCCATGCCCGCCTACCGTCTCGTCACGAGACGCAGTGTGCGGCTCGTGGAGGGGGATCGATGTCTGGGATCGTCCAGCATCTGCTGGCGACGCCGATGTGGCTGACGCTGGCGGTCGTGTTCGCGCTGCCGGCGCTGGAGTCGTCGGCGTTCCTCGGGTTCGTGTTCCCGGGCGAGACCGCCTTGTTGCTCGGCGGGGTGTCCGCCTGCCAGGGTCACGTGCCGGTCGTGGCCGTGGCGCTGGCGGGGGTGGCCGGCGCCGTCGTCTGGGGCGGCCTCATGGTCGCGATCGGCTACTTCGCCGGCAACAGCTGGCATGCGGTCGCGCACCTCGTCACGGGCGTCGGCGGCGCCGTCACGATCGCGGTGGTCGCGGCACTGGTCGGCGTACGGCTTGTTCGTCGCCTCGCTCATCGAGCGGCCCGCCGTCGGGTACAGGGAGGGCATGAGAGGCCTCATCGGAGTGATCGTGGTGGTGTGGCTGCTGATCGGCGTGCTGGCCGCGTGGCAGCGGGGCTACTTCGGGAATGACCGCAACGTCAGCTGCAAGAGCTTCGGCGACACGGCGCTGACGATCGTGGCGGGGCCGCTCAACTACGTGGGCGCGAACCCGAAGGTGGACTGTTCGAAGGTGAAGGTGCCGCAGCCCTCGAAGTAGGGGCGCCCGCAGACGCGAGGGGCCGTGGGACGGCCCCTCGCGTCTGAAGAGGCTCAGCGACGGAAGCGGACCACCTTGCCGCCCGGGTGGCCGCCGGGCTCGAGGCCGACGAGCACGTCGGTCGTGGCGTAGAGGTGCCCGTGCCGCCAGTCGAGCGCACCGGGCATGTTCACGTCGGCGTACGTCCGCGTGTGGTGGCTACCGCGCTTGATCTTGGAGATGGCGTGGCCGAACAGCTGTGACACGAAGACGTCGCCCCGGCGGTTGACGGCCAGACCGATCGGGGCGGAGAGGCCGCCGACGACCTGGACCGGCTTGTGTCCCTTGATCCGGTAGAGCGCGCCCAGCGGCATCTGCTCACCCAGGCCCCCACCCTCGGTCGTCACGAGGAGCCGACCGTCGGCCGCCTTCTGGACATCGGTCGGCACCGGCTCGCCGTAGTAGGTCAGCCCGACGGCGCAGCGGGGGAGGTGCATGCCCTTCGCGAGGCTCCGGGTGATCTTGACCGGCACCGCTGGCAGCACCGCGACCGTGTGGATCCTGCCGTGCCGGTTGATGGCGATGACGGCGTTCATGCCCGCGTCGGCCACGTAGGTGAGCCGCCGCGTCTGCCACGTCGCGTAGGGGTGGGAGTCCTTCATTCCCTGGTAGACCGCCGGGCCCGCCTCGGCGACCGGCCACTTGCTGGCACAGGTGGGGCTGATCCCGCGCGCACCGTAGGTCACCTTGCCGTCGGGGTTCCTCCGGTTCTCGTAGGCACGGACATGCGCGAGCGTGCGGGCCGTCCCGTCGGGCCGCAGCACCTTGACCCACGAGTCGGCGGGGTTGCCCTGCGCGTCGCTCGCTGTCTCGGTGAAGACGACGCGTCCCCTGCGGACCGAGACGCCCCCGACCTCGTTGCCGCCCGTCGAGGAGTAGACGACCTTCGGTGCCTGGCCTGGCCGCACCTTGGCGAGGACGCCGGCGAAGTTCTGCGTGACGTACGCCGCCCCGCTGTCGGTGACAGCGAGGCTGAGCGGGCTGATCAGCCCGCTCGCCATCGTCTGCCGCGGCCGGGCCGCCTCCGCTTGCGGCACGGCGGCGACGCCGGCGGCCAGTGCCAGGGCGGCGACGCCCGCGATCGTCTGGAATATCCGCATCGAGCTGCTCCTTGGGTCGTCAAAAGTAAAGGAATTGAGTAGCCCAGCGCGAGCGGGGGCATTGCGAGCGGCATGGTTCGGGTACTTCCCCAGAATCGGGTACTCGTCGCTGTCACGCCCTCACCTCGGCGAGGTATCTCCCACGATGGCGGGCGTGCGGGGCCGGCGGGGCACGCGACGCTCGGTGCGCGACCAGAGGCGAGAAGGAAGGTGTCAGATGAGGCGAGCGGGGGACCAGGGCGGCGGGGGCAGTGTCCGGGCGGTCGACCTGCGCACAGGGCGGACGATCACGTTGCTCCTCGACGGGCGCCGGCTCCAGGTCGTCGAGCCGGACCGCACCAGTGACCGCGGCGACTCGGTCACAGAGTTCGCGACCGACGAGCTCGTGCTGGCCGGCACGGTGGCCGGTCGCGTTCGGGGCCGGGGCGGTGCATGGGCGCTGACCCGCACGGTCAGCATCGACGACCCCCAGTGGGGCTCCTGTGCACCGGCGTGGTCCTGGGTGCTTCTCCCCGAGGAGTCGCCCGCGGGACGACGCGCGGCGGAGCGCTTCGTCCACGACCTGCGTGCAGCTATGCCTCAGCAGCGCTGGGTTCGCGGCATCCGCTTGAGCAAGGTCGCGCGGAAGGGCAGCAGCGACGCAGCGGGGGAGCTTCTCGAGCTCGCCCGCCAGCGGGACCCGGAGTTCGCGGCGAGATGCGACGAGATCGTCCAGGAACGGCTGCGCCGTGGGTTCGCCCACACCGACCATGCCGAGCAGGTGCTGCTCGACGCGCTGCAGTGGCGAGCGGGCGGGAGCGCGGCGACGTCGAGGTCGTGAGGCGGCCGCAGAGCACGATCACGTCCTGAGCGGCCCGGCTGCTCGTCGGCGCTCCGACGCAGGGCCATCCCGGGGGTGCAGAATGACGGATGTCCGGGTACGGGCCCGGCGTCAGCATCGACCCGAGGAGCGCAGGTGTCGCTTTCAGAGCCCGACCATCCCGACAACGAGGCGTTGTCGTTCGACGTGTCCTTCGTCGACAACGCCTGCGTCGTGAGGGTGAGCGGCGACATCGACATCACGACCGCTGAGCGGTTGCGCGCGCGCCTGCTTCAGCTGGCCGACGAGGGGCATGTCAACCAGGTCCTCTCGCTCGAAGGCGATGTGTTCCTGGACTCGGCGGGCTTGGGCGCCGTCGTCTCGATCCGGCGCCGCCTCCAGGTGCTGGGCGGCGCCCTGGTGCTGGCGTGCACCAATGAGCTCGTGCTCCGGCTGCTGCGGCTGACCAGCCTGGACAAAGTCGTCGCCATCCATCCGACCGCCGAGGAGGCGCTCGACCGCGAGTTCGCAGACTGAGCCGCGCATGACGACGACCTCGATGCGTGAGACGCTCGGCGCGGCCGGCAATGTCGGCGGGGACCTCCTCGCCGTCGACTGGGCCACCACGCCGCTGGGCGATCCGGAGGCCTGGCCCCTGACGCTGCGCAACGCCGTGAGCACGATGCTCACGACGAAGTTCTCCATGTGGATGGCGTGGGGGCCGGACCTGACGTTCTTCTGCAACGACGCCTACCGGCGGGTCACGCTGGCCAGCAAGTACCCGTGGGCCCTCGGCCGGCCGGCCCACGAGGTCTGGTCCGAGATCTGGCCCGACATCGGACCCCGGATCGAGCGGGTGATGACGACCGGCGAGGCCAGCTGGGACGAGGGCCTGAGGCTCTTCCTCGAACGCTCCGGCTACGTCGAGGAGACCTACCACACCTTCTCCTACAGCCCGCTGACCGACGACGAGGGGTCGATCAGGGGCATGCTGTGCGTGGTCGCTGAGGTCACCGAGCAGGTGGTCCAGGAGCGCCGGATGAGCACGCTGCGCGATCTCGGGATCCGGGTGTCCACGGCCGAGTCGGTGGCCGACGCGGTCCGGGCAGGCTGCGACCACCTGGCCTCGAACGACGAGTCGCTGCCCTGGGTGGCCGCCTATCTCTTCGACGAGGACCGCAGCGCCGTGCTGGCCGGCACCGCCGGCATCCGCAGGGGACACGCGGCGGCGCCGCTGCGCATCGATGTGGCCGACCCCGACCCGGTCTGGCCGATCGACGCCCTGGCCAAAGGTCAGCACGTGACCGTCGAGGGCGTCGACGAGCGCTTCCCCGACCTCCCCACCGGCGCGTGGACGGTGCCGCCCCAGAAGGCGGTGCTGGTCCCGCTGCTGAAGCCACTGGCCGAGACGCCGTACGGGTTCCTGGTGCTCGGTGCCAACCGGCATCGACCCGTGGACAAGTCGTTCTTCGACTTCGCGGACCTGATCGCCGGCCACTTCGCCGCGGCCATCACCGACGCGCTCGCGATGGAGCAGGAGAAGGAGCGCTCCCAGGCGCTGGCGCGCCTGGACCAGGCGAAGTCGGACTTCCTGGCCAACGTCAGCCACGAGCTGCGGACGCCCCTCACGCTTCTGCTGGGCCCCGCGGAGGACGCCCTCGCCGACGACCGCCATCGCCTGGATGCCACCCAGCGCAAGCGTGTGGAGGTCATCGCTCGCAACGGCACCCGCATGCTGGGGCTTGTCAACAACCTGCTCGACTTCTCCCGTCTCGACACGGTGCGCGACGAGTCGACGTTCCAGCCGACGGACCTGCTGCGCTACACGACGGAGCTGGCCAGCATGTTCGAGACCGCCGTGGAGCGTGCGGGCCTGCGGCTGACCGTGGGCGGCACCCTCGACGGCGAGGTGTACGTCGACCGCGGCCACTGGGCCAAGATCGTGCTCAACCTGCTCTCCAACGCCTTCAAGTTCACCTTCCACGGCGGCGTCACCGTCATGGTCGACCAGGACGGCGAGTCGGCTGTGCTCCGGGTCGCGGACACCGGGACGGGCATCGCCGAGTCGGAGCTGTCCCGGCTCTTCGAGCGCTTCCACCGTGTCCGTGGGGCCGACTCCCGCAGCATCGAGGGGTCCGGCATCGGCCTGGCGCTCGTCGCACAGCTCGCGGACCTTCACGGCGGCGACGTGGGGGTGACCAGCAGGCTCGGCGAGGGCAGCACCTTCACGGTCAGCATTCCCCTCGGCCGCGACCACCTGCCCGCCGACCACGTCGTGGAGGTGGCCGAGCCACCGCTCGCAGACCCCTCCGCGGTCGGAGACGCACGCTCGATCCTGCGGGAGACGCTGAGCTGGCTCGACGCCGCCGCGGCCACCGACGAGCCGGAGCCGCCGCCCGGCGCGCCGGACGGCGACCGAGCCACGGTGCTGGTCGTCGACGACAACGCCGACATGCGGACCTACGTCTCGAGCCTGCTCTCGGAGGACTACCGCGTCCTGCTGGCCACCGACGGCGTGGAGGCGTTGGAGGTGCTCGACGCACAGCCGGTCGACGTCGTCATCTCCGACGTGATGATGCCGGGCCTGGACGGGTTCGGGCTCCTGGCGCGGATGAAGCAGGACGCGGTGCTGGCCGCGGTGCCGGTGATCATGCTCTCCGCGCGGGCCGGCGAGGACGGCATGGCCGAGGGCCTGGATGCGGGCGCCGACGACTACCTCGTCAAGCCGTTCGCGGCGCGGGAGCTGCTCGCCCGGGTCCGCGTTCAGCACCGGCTGCTGCAGCTGCAGCGCGCGGCCGCAGAGGCGGACCGCCGTACGGTCGCGCGCGAGCTCGCCATCGCCGACGAGCTTCAGCACAGCCTCCTGCCCGACGTGGAGGCGCACACCGAGGCGCTGGAGATCGCCACGTTCTACCGGCCCGGGGTCGAGGGCACCCAGGTCGGCGGCGACTGGTACGACGTCATCAACCTCGGTGCCGGTCGCACGGCGCTGGTCATCGGCGACGTGATGGGCCGGGGCGTGCGGGCAGCATCGGTCATGGGCCAGATCAAGGCCGCCGTGCGCGCCTTCGCGCGTCTGGACCTCACCCCCGGCGAGGTCATCGAGAACCTGGACGCCATCGTCCAGGACGTCGCGCCGTTCGGGATCGTCACGTGTGTGTACGGGGTCTACGACGATGCCGACCGGTCGCTGACCTACGCCAACGCGGGGCACCTCCCGCCCATCCTGGTCGCGCCCGACGGGACGACGACACGCCTTCCGGTCGACGGCCCGCCACTGGGCGCGGGGTACGTCGGCTTCGACACCAAGCGGGTCGAGCTTCCGGTCGGCTCCCTGTTGACGGTCTACACCGACGGGCTCGTCGAGCGGCGTGGGCTCGACCTCGGCAAGCGGCTGGACACCCTCGAGCAGACCCTCGTCGAGCGTCGTGACGACCCCGTCGCCGACCTGCCGGGCACGGTGGTCGGCCTCCTGGCCAGCAGCACCCACGACGACGTCGCGCTCGCCGTGGTCAAGCTGCACGACTCTGGCAGCGAGCAGATGAGGCTGCCGTTGAGGGAGGACTACAGCGCGGTTGCCGCCTCACGAAGGGCGGTCGCCACCCAGATGCGCGCATGGAACGTGCCGAACCGCGTCATCGCCGACCTCGTGCTGCTCACCAGCGAGCTGGTCACGAACTCGCTGCGCCATGCGCGGGGCCCCTACGAGCTCCTCCTGCGCCGCGTCGACGGCGAGGTGGTCGTCGAGGTCGGCGACGCCACGGCGCAGCGCCCCCGCCGACGTCGTGTCGACGGGGACGCCGAGAGCGGCCGGGGCCTGACGATCGTCGAAGCCGTCGCCGACAGCTGGGGGAGTCGGAGCACCGCCGACGGCAAGGTCGTCTGGGCGGCGTGCCACTACTGAGTCAGGCGGCGACGGCGCGGGTGCGACGGGTGAGCGCCAGTGCCGCCGCCGCGGCCTGAGCCCGGATCTCGGGGATGGCCGTCGACTCCCACAACGTGCCCTTGCGTGCCGGACCGATCGTGAGAAGTCCGTCGACGACCGCCCCATCGGCCCCGATCAGCCGGCCGTCGACGGTGGTGGCCAGGCCCAGACCGAGCGGGTCGGAGGAGATCAGCCCTCTCTCGCGCAAGGCGGCCAGCAGCGGGTCGGTCGTCGTCGCGACGTCGAGGTGGGGGCCAGTGCAGTTGACCACCGCGTCCACCTCGAGCGACGGTCCGTCGGCACTCGTCGCCACGGCGCATCGTCCGCCGAGATCGGTGACGGCGTGCAGCGTGCCGGTCTCGACCGTGAGGCGGCCCTCGAACCGATACCGCTGCAGCCGCAGCGCGACCTCAGGCGCCATGCGGTGACGACGGACCTCCCACTCGCCGGCGTAGACCGCGAGGAAGCGGCGACGCTCCTCGAGCAGAAGTCGACGCCAGACGTCCTGAGCCACGGGGCGCAGCCCATCGACGACGTTGCGCCAGCCGACGCCCTGGCGGCTCGCCGCCTCGCACTCCTCGCGCACCGCGGCCGCCAGCTGGTCGGCGGTGAGCGGACCCTCCGGCACCTTGGTGACCCAGGACGTGTGCTGCTGGGCGACGTGCGGCTTGGGCAGCCGGCCGCCACGGCTCACCATGCGCACCTGCCGCCCGGGTCCTTCCTCCAGAAGCGTGATGACGGTGTCGACCGCGGTCAGTCCTGTCCCGACGACGAGCACCCGGGCGTCGTCCGGCAGGGTCCGGAGCCGGCCGAGCTCCCACGGGTTGGGCAGATGCCACGACGCGTCCGGGATCGTCGCACCCGCGCCCGCAGTCCGGAGCCGACGGGGCGCCTGGTTGCCGTGGCAGAGCACGACGGCGTCGGCCAGGCTGCGAGTGCGCTCGGTGACGATCTCGAACGTGGTCGCCTCGCCGGTGGGAACGATGTCCAGGACGCGGCCGGCCTGGATCCGCAGCCGGTCGTCGGCGACGTCGGTCAGCCGGTCCTGCAGGTAGGTCGCGTAGTCCGCGCGAGGCAGGAAGCCCTGCGGGTCGTCGCTGCGGCCTGTGCGCATCGCCCACTCGAGCAGGTCGCTCGGCGCATCCGCCAAAGCGCTCATGTGTCGGGCCCGCACGTTGAGAAGGTGGCGCTGGTCGTTGGTCCCATAGGCGACGCCGCGACCGACGACACCGCTCGCCTCGTGGATGACGACCTCCAGCCGGGGGTCGTCGGACCGCGCGAGGAGGTTGATCGCGGTGAGCACGCCGCTGGCGCCCCCACCGACGACGGCGACTCGGATGGGATAGGCCTCGGTGCTCACACCGTTAGACTACTAGATTAATGCAGTTTGACCAGAAAGGCTCGCCCTGCCTTATCGAGGCTCCCCGTCGATGCGGTAGTGGCCATCGGAGTAGACGAGGCGCAGCTCGACGTCATCGGAGGAGAGCCGATGACGCGGGTCGTCATAGGCGACGTGGTAGCGCACGGTCATCGACGAGGGGTCGGCGCGCACGTCGCTGACGGTCGCGCTCCTGATCGGCGCCCACCAGGCGTGATATTGGCTCCAGCCGCCCGATGCCCGCTGGAAGGCGGGGGTCAGCATCGTGAAGGCCGAGCGCGGGTCTCGTGTCACCGTGTCCAGATAGTCGGTGATGAACGACGCCATGCCGGCTGCCGTAGGGCCGCTCGACGCGGCGGGCGGCGTCGACGGCGCCGTCGAGCCGGCCTGCGGGCTGCTCGGCGATGAGGACGTCGTCGACGAGCCCGCGGCGCCGCCGACTCGGTGGGGTGTGGCGGAGCCGGATCGCCCCAGCAGCCAGGCGCCGACCAGGAGGACCACGACGAGCGCCGCCGCCACGGAGGGCCAGAGGAGTCCGGCATGACGACGCACGGGCGGGGATGCCGGTGCCGGTGCCGGTGCCGGTGCCGGCGTCAGTGCCGCCGTAGGCGCCGGAGCCACGGTCCGCGCCGCGATCCGCGCCGAGGTCGGGGGCGGTGGCGGGGGGACGGCGGGGAGCCGCATGGTCTCGTGGCGCACGGTGGTGGTCGGCGCCGCGTCGAGGAACGCGGAGACCTGTGCGGCCGTCCAGCGCCGCTCGGGATCCTTGACCATCGTCGCGGCCAGGACCGTGCCGAGGGGTCCGGAGCCCAAGGGGAGCCGAGGCGGCTCCTCGTGGACGATCTTGACCAGACCGGCGACGAGGTTGTCGCCCAGGTCGTAGGGCGGCCGCCCGGACAGCGCCTGGAAGAGCGTCGCGCCGAGGGACCACATGTCGCTCGCGGACGTGGCGAACCGCCCCGACGCGACCTCCGGAGCCAGGTAGGCGGGGGAGCCGGTGAGCATGCCGGTCGCGGTGAGCGTGTCGTCCGAGGCGCCGCGGGCGATGCCGAAATCGGTCAGCTTCGTCGTGCCGTCGGGCATCACGATGAGGTTCGACGGCTTGACGTCGCGATGCGTGATGCCGGCGGCGTGCGCGACCCGGAGCGCCTCGGCCGCCTGCCGGATGATCGCCGCCGCCTCCTCCGGCGGCAGGCCACCGCGGTCGGCGGCGAGCCTCGACAGCGTCGTCCCGGCGACGTACTCCATGACGAGCCACCGGGTGTCGCCGTCCTCAGCCAGGTCGAAGACGGTCACGACGTTGGGGTGGCTCAGCCGCGCGGCGAGCTGCGCCTCGCGCTGGACGCGAGCCTGGTTCTGGGCGCCGGGGAACTGACCGAGGCGCTTGAGCGCGACGTCACGTCCGAGCACCTCGTCGTGAGCGAGCCAGACAAAGCCCATGCCGCCTCGGCCGACCTCCCGGATCAGCTTGTAGCGTCCGGCCACGAGCTCGGAGTCGACAGTCACCACGGGAACCAGACTGCCAAGCCGCCGGGCGAGGACCAAGCCGTCACAGCCTCACCGTCTCGATCACGTCGTGCACGCTCACGCCTTCGGGTCGCGTCGCCTTGCAGGTGAGACGCTCGGCCGGCTCCGCAGCGCGGGTGGTCCGCACCCGCACGGCGTAGCGGTTCGCGCCCGCCTCGAACTCCGCGCGCGTCACCTCGCCCTCGGTCGTGGCCCGGACCAGTCTCAAGCCGCCCACGGCCGTGAGGTGCAGCTCGCGACGAAGCCCGATCTCGGCGGCCTGGACCGGCATCGGGTACGACGAGCGGCCGCGGAGGTCGTTCAATTGGAGGTCACCTGCCCGATGGGCATCGACGACGGCCAGCGCGCGCTCGGGATCGAGGCGCCCGTAGTAGAGACCGTGCGGCAGCACGACCATGTTGCCGGCGAACCGGTCGCCGCCGATGTGGGAGACCTCCCAGGTCTCCTCGGGGTACGCCGCCGCCAGCGCCTTCGCGATGGGACGGCCCCGCTCCGCGCAGCACGTGTCGTGACGGCCGTTGGTGCACACGCAGTAGAGGTCGCCGTCGTACGACGACAGACCGGTGCTGCCCCCGGCCCGGAACGCGCCGAGGTCGAGGTCGAGCACGTCGAGCGGGTCTGCCACGACCGCCGACTCGATCCGAGGGCCGACCGGGTCGGCGTAGGCGGCGAAGACGCGGAGTCCGTCCTCGTTGGACGGCTCGGAGCTGAACCGGCGGATGAGCAGGATCTTCGCGTGGTGCTCATGAGCACGTCGCTTGAGCTCGGCGCCGAGTCCGTCCGGCAGTCGGGCGTCCAGCAGCGCGGTGGCACCCCACGGGCCGACGTGCTCGATCAGCACCCAGGTCCTGACGTGGGTCGCCGACCCAGCGACGGGCTCGGACCGGGCGAGGCTGGCGGCGGAGCAGCGCCACCGGGCCTGCGCCGCCTCGCCCGCTCTCGGCTCGGTGCTCGCAGCATCGGAGAGCGTCATGCGAGCTCCAGCAACCCTTCCCTGATCAGTCGTCGACACAGCACCAGACTGCTCTGCGGGTCCAGGGGCAGGTCCGCCGGGGTGAACTGGGCGCGCGCACGGACCTCCTCGACGGCCGCACGGATGCGGGCGGGGCCCGTCATGGCGCGGTCGCCGAGCAGCACCTCGACCGTGTCGCCGTGGTCGAGCAGCACGCAGGGGTGCCCCGGTCGCCGGCGCAGAAGGGTCTCGACGTCGATCGACTCGACTCCGAGCACGTCACGCAGGCCGCCGGTGAGCCGCGGCGGCCGGGAGGTCAGGAACCGGCGGATCTCGGCCTCGGCGGCGCTGGTGGCGTCGAGACGGCGTACGTCGTCCGCGAGGGCCTGCAGTCGCTCCGCGAGCCCAGGGGACAGGACCGCCGGGTCGTCCAGGTATCCGGCCGGCAGATGCTCGTCGCTGACCCGCTTCACGAGCGGAGCGATCGTCCGCTCGAGGAGTCCGCGCCAGGTCAGCTGGTTGATGCCGATCGTCACATGCAGCGAGACCGTCTCCTGGGCGCGAGCGGCATGGGGCGTGCCGGTCGGCAGGTACATCGACACACCCGGCTCGAGCAGGACCTCCTCCGGACCGTCGGCGCCGTGCACCTCCCACTGCTTGGAGCCCGCCGTCTGGAACACGAAGACGTCGTGGCTGTCGGAGTGCACAGCGAAGCCCTGGGCGCCGGCAGGGGTGAGGTAGGCATTGGCCTGGCAGGGATGGCCCAGCTCCAGCTCGAGCTGGGCGACGAGCCGGGTCAGTGGCGGGTGGTAGCGGTGCAGTCCCTGGTAGACGATGGTCGCGCCACCGGCAAGGAGCTCGAGCGCCTTGCGAGGGTCGACGAGGCCGGTCAGCTGCTTGCCTGCGATCGTCGCCTGGCGTGTGAACGACGACTCGGGCAGGACCGCGCCGTCCTGGGCGACCCTGATCGCCGGCGTGCGGATCGCGGTGTCGGTGAGAAGTCGGTCCGCGTCCTCCAGCGAGAGCAGACCGGTGAGGCTGTCGGCGTCTGTGCGGTGCAAGTGCATACGGGACGCCCAGACCTTCGCGAGGAAGGTCTGGGCGTCACCGCTCAGCAGGTCGAGTGCGCTCACTCAGGCGTCGGTCCCGTCGCCGTCGGTGCTGTCGCCGTCGGTCCCGTCGCCGTCGGTCCCGTCGCTGTCTGTTCCGTCGCTGTCTGTTCCGTCGCTGTCTGTTCCGTCGCCGTCCGTGCTGTCGCCGTCGGTCCCGTCCCCGTCGCTCCCGGCGCCATCGGTGCCGTCGCTGTCACCGCCCAGGGAGGACCCAGGGCCGGTCCCGCCGGTGGTGGTCAGCTCGTCGTCGCTCAGCGGCTCGTCCGTCATCGTTCCTCCTGCTCTGAGGGGTGGTCGTGTCGATCATGTACCCCGATCGGTGCAGCGGTACAGCACCTCCTCGTCACGGGTTGAACAACACCTTCACCATGCCGTCCTTCTTGGCACGGAAGTCGGCGTACGCCGTCGGCGCGGCATCCAGCGGTAGGTGGTGCGTCGCGAACGACTCGACGCCGAGCACGTCCTCGTCCTGCTGGAGGAGGTCGAGGATCTGGTCACTCCAGCGTCGCACGTTCGCCTGGCCCATCCGGATCTGCACCTGCTTGTCGAAGAGCTGCATCATCGGGATCGGGTCGACGGCGCCGCCGTACACCCCCGAGATGGAGACCGTGCCGCCGCGGCGCACCGCGCCGAAGGCGCTGGTGAGCGCGGCCAGCCGGTCGACGCCGGCCTTCTTCATGAAGGGCTGGGCGAGCGCGTCGGGCAGCAGCCCGACCATCTTCTGGGTCATCTCGACCAGCGGGGAGCCGTGGGCCTCCATGCCGACCGCGTCGATGACAGCATCGGCGCCCCGGCCGCCGGTGAGCTCGCGCACGCGCTCGGCGAGCTGCTTGCCGGCATCGTCGATGTTGATCACCGCGGCGCCGCGCGACGCGACGCGCCCGAGTCGCTCGGTCAGCCGGTCGGCGACGATCACGCGAACGCCGCGGTGCAGGGCGATGCGAGTCGACATGTCGCCGATCGGGCCGGCACCGAGCACGAGCAGGGTGTCCTCGGGGCCGACGCCGGCGTACTCGACCGCCTGCCACGAGGTCGGCAGCACGTCGGAGAGGTAGACGAACCGGTCGTCCGGCGGGCCCTGGGGGACCTTGATCGCGCCGAAGCCGGCGAACGGGACGCGGAGGTACTCGGCCTGGCCGCCCGGGATCTGGCCGTAGAGCAAGCTGTAGCCCAGGAGGCTCGCCCCAGTGTCGTGCTCGTGGTTCTGCGTGGTCTCGCACTGGCTCTGCAGGCCGCGCGAGCACATCCAGCACTCTCCGCAGCTGACGTTGAACGGCACGACGACACGGTCGCCGGCCGCGAGGTTCGTGACGCCGCTCCCGACCTCCTCGACGATGCCCATCGGCTCGTGGCCGACGATGTCGCCGGCGGTCATGAAGGGGCTCAAGGGGTCGTAGAGGTGGAGGTCGGAGCCGCACAGCCCCGTGGTCGTCACGCGGATGATCGCGTCGGTCGGCTCGGTGATGCTCGGGTCGGGCACCTCCTCCACGCTCATGTGCTTGGGGCCCTGCCAGGTCACGGCGCGCATCGGTCCTCCTTCGTCGGTGGTCGGGGCTTCGGCGCCTGGTAACCGGTCGATGCCCCGGCATGCCGCGGGCCGTTGCGGGCTACTGCTGCGCCATGACGAGCATCGACGTGGGCCGTCCCCTCTCCGGGGACGTCATCGACCTGATCAGCGACGACCACCGCCTCTTCGAGCGGCTGCTCCGCCAGCTGCGGGACACGACCCAGGACCGCGACACGGTTCGTCGTGCCTTCGCCGACGTCCTCATCGCCCACGGCGTGGCCGAGGAGGAGCTGGTCTACCCGGTCCTGCGCCGCCAGGCCGCCGACGTCGGCGAGCACGAGGTCGAGCACGGCGAGGAGGAGCATGCCGAGGGCAACGCCGCCCTCCTGAAGGTGCTGGAGCTCAAGGGCACCGACAGCCAGAGGTTCACCGACGCCGTCGAGAAGTTGAGCAACCTCGTCGCCCACCATGTCGCGGAGGAGGAGCTCACCATCCTCAGTCCGGCCCGCACCGAGGTGGGGGAGCGGGTCAGGCGCGAGCTGGGCGAGAAGTGGGCGGCGCGGCGCAACGAGCTGCTCGACTCCGGCTGCGGCGACGTCGAGAACGTCCGACGCATCGTCGAGGAGGCCGAGCGCGAGGGCAAGCTCGACGAGGAGGAGTGACGTCTCAGCCGGTCGGGCCCGTGCCGCCTGCCACCGTGCCGCCCACCGTCACGGCGGCGTAGATGCCGAACGCGGGCTCGCCGGCGCTGTTGCGCGGTCGGTAGGAGGCCAGAGTCTGGAGGAGTCGTGCGTCCTTCTCGCCGCTGACCGGGGAGTGGTCGATGACCGCACAGCGGGGGATCGCGACACCCGCGACGAGAGCCGCATCACCGGCCCTCAGTTCTCGCCCCAGCCAGGTCTCCTCGACGTAGGGCTCGTCGGTCTCGACCACCATCGTCGCCCGGAAGCGCGCCGACTCCGCCACCAGGTCGCGCCCGACGCGCTCGGCCAGGTCGCGGAGGGAGGCGGTCCCCACGATCGTGATGCTGCTCCCGTTGTAGACCACGGCCGCGGGCGGCGCGGCCGTCAGCCGCACGCTCCTGCCCAGGTGCTTGCCGAGCATCTCCGCATGCGGGCCCTCGAGCAGGCTCAGCTCGACCGGACGGCCCCAGTAGTCGCACGTGATCGTCTCGCCGGTGGGCTCGAGGGGTGCCCGCACCGGATCCGAGCCGTCCAGGGTGACCTCGAGGACGTCGCCGTCGCGACGCGCCAGGACGGTCAGGAGACGCGGGTTCTGGATCGTGCGCAGCACCCGGTGCGCTTCGGGGTCGACCAGCGCGAGCCCGCGGTCGCCGACCGCCCCGGTCGCCGTGAGCCGCACCGTGTCCTGGGGCCGGTGGGCGGTGCCCTTGACCGGGGCGTAGCCGGTCGACACGACCGCCAGGTCGATCGGCTCGCGGGTCCCGATCATGCGAGGACGCTAGCGCAGCCGGAGGCCACCGGCCGCCGGGGGAGGACTTCTCGGAACGAGTTCGGGGCACCCTAGGGTGTGCCCATGCGGTTGAGGTGGAGCGAGGCGCGTCAGGCGGCGTACGACGCAGTCGACCCGCTCGCCGTCACCACGGTGCGGATCGAGCAGGCGCTCGGGCGGCGCCTCGCCCATCCGCTGGTCGCCGTCGACCACCTGCCTCGCTTCGACAATGCCGCCATGGACGGGTATGCCGTCGCAGGCCCCGGCCCCTGGCACCTGCGTGGCACCACGCTGGCCGGGGAGCCCGGCACCGGCCTGGCGCTCGAGCACGGCGAGGCCTGGGCAGTGGCCACAGGCGCCCCCGTGCCGGCGGGCACCCGGTCGGTCCTTCCGATCGAGGACGCCGAGGTCACCACCCCAGCGCCTGGCCGCGTCGTCGTGGACGGGCGCATCGACGACGAGCGTCACGTCCGCTTGCGCGGCGAGGAGGCGGTCCCCGGCGAGAAGCTGATCTCGGCCGGCGCCCACGTGACACCGCAGGTCGTGGCCCTTGCGGCGGCCGTCGGCGTCACCCAGATGACCGTCCGAGCCGTTCCGTGCGTCACGGCACTCGTGACCGGGGACGAGTTCGGCGACGGGCCGGGTCAGGTGCACGACGCGATCGGACCCGCCCTGCCGGGCTGGGTCGCCTGGGCCGGGGGGACGCTCGGCGGGCTCACGTGGCTGCCCGACGGAGCGAGCGACCTGCGAACGGCGCTGACGTCGGCCACGGGCGACCTGGTCGTGGTGACCGGCTCGTCCTCGGTCGGCCCGGAGGACCATCTGCGCCCGCTGCTCGGCGAGCTGGACGCCCGACCGGTCGTGGACGGGGTCCGATGCCGGCCGGGCAGCCTGACCGGCCTGTGGCTGCTTGCCGACGGGCGTCTGGTCGCGGCTCTGCCGGGCAACCCCTTCGCCGCGCTGGTCGCCTTCGTGACGGTCGTGGCGCCCGCCCTCCTGGCACTGCGCGGAGACGACCTTCCCATGCTGTCCGCGGTTGCCGCCGACCTGCCGCCCCATCGAAGCGACGATCGGCTGGCGCCCGTGCGGCTCACCGAGGCGGGCCCGGTCGCGCTTGGCCACGACCGCAGCGGCATGCTGAGAGGCGTGGCCGAGGCCGACGCCTTGGCGGTCATCCCCTCCGAGGGCGGCCCGGTCCTGATTCAACCGCTGCCGATCTGAGGAGACCCATGACTGTCGAGGAGTGGATCCCGCGGCTCGCCGCTGAGCTCGGGCTGGACACCGAGGTGGACGTCGACGCGATCCTCGCGATCGCCGGGGACGTCGCGCACGCCGTGGAGCGGAAGGCTGCCCCCGTCTCCGCGTTCGTCATCGGACTTGCCGCGGGCCGGGCCGGAGGAACGCCCGAGGCGGTCGCGCAGGCGATCCGTGCCACCCGAGCCCTCATCGAGCAGGCCGCCGAGTGAGCGCCGTTGGCCGGCGCGGCTAAGGTCGCCACATGCGCAAGCGCGCCGTACGCCGCAAGGTCACCCGTCTCCAGGTCGGCGGTGCCCCTCGCGTCCGCGAGGACCGGCTGGCGGCGGAGGAGCCGCTCGAGATCCGGCTGGGGGGTCGTCCGCTCGCAGTGACGATGCGGACTCCGGGACATGACATGGAGCTCGCCGCGGGCTTCCTCGTCTCCGAGGGTGTCGTCCGACAGCGCGACGACATCAGCATCGCGCGCTACTGCGCGGGGGCGACCGAGGAGGGGGTCAACACCTACAACGTCCTCGACGTCCAGCTCGCACCCGGCACCGTCGTCCCGGAGTTCGGGCTCGAGCGCAACGTCTACACCTCGTCCTCCTGCGGCGTGTGTGGCAAGGCCAGCATCGACGCGGTCCGAACCCGATCGTCGTACGAGGTCGACGGCGATCCGCTGGCCGTGACCGCCGAGCTGCTCACCGCCCTGCCGGACCGCCTGCGCAAGGCCCAAGAGGTCTTCGAGATGACCGGCGGCCTGCATGCTGCGGGCCTCTTCGACGGGCGCACCGGTGAGCTGCTGGTCGTCCGTGAGGACGTCGGCCGCCACAACGCGGTGGACAAGGTCGTCGGCTGGGCGTTGGAGCACGAGAAGCTGCCGCTGCGGGGGATGGTCCTCATGGTCTCGGGGCGGGCGAGCTTCGAGCTGACCCAGAAGGCGTCGATGGCCGGCATCCCCGTCCTCGCCGCCGTGTCGGCGCCCTCGTCGCTCGCGGTGGAGCTGGCGGAGGAGGCGGGGCTGACGGTCGTCGGCTTCCTGCGCGGCACGTCGATGGTGATCTACACCCGGCCCGACCGGGTCACCACCTCCTAGTCCCTCCGAGTAGGGCCCACACCACCCAACGAGGCGGTAGCTCCGGCAAATCCCGGGAATTTCCCCATCTCCGGGTGCGGTCTCGTGAATTGCCGTACTTTGGCGCTGCCGAGCAGACGTCGCAGGCGTGGATGGGGGGCACGTCAGCGACGGAGGCAGGCTCAGGGAACCGGCGTCGGGTGGGCCGCCTGTGCCTTGCACAACGTTCCGGGACGTCGTCCAGAGGTGAGGGAGCATGGCGAAGCCACCGACCACTCGTGCAACTCGTCGAAGCGCCTGGCGGGGCATCCGCCCGAGGCTCGTCGCAGTCCTGCTCATCCCGACCCTCGCGGCGGTCGGGCTCGGCGGGCTGCGGGTCGCGGCTGCCGTCAACGACCGCTCCGCCGCGACCCGTGCGGCGACCATCGCCTCCGCGCTGCCTGACAGCTTCCGCCTCGCACTGCAGCTGCAGGTCGAGCGCGACACGCTGACCGAGCCTCGGGTCACGGCCAAGGACCGGGCACGGGTCGAGTCGGCGACGAATGCGAGCATCGCGGCGTGGCGGGCGCGACGCGCCGAGATGGACATCTCGCACGACCCGAGGCTGAGCCAGGACCTGGCCACGATCGGCGGGTCGCTGAACGGCATCGCCAAGCTCCGCGCCGATGCGATCACGCCCGGGACGCGGCTGCTCGCCTCGACGGAGTACACGAACACGCTCAACACCCTGCTGGGACTGGCCGCGCGCCTCCCGGACCTCGGCTCGGCCCACGACCTCTACCGCCAGGCGTCTGCGCTGGGCGAGGTGCGCACGGCGGCCGAGGCGCTGGCCGACCAGCGCACCCTCGTGACCAAGGCGCTCACCGACAACGACCTCAGTCAGTACGACCTCACCGCGCTCGCCACGGCGACCGAGTCCTGGCACGCGGCGAGCGACTTCTTCTACCGCAACACCTCGCCGCGCGCGCAGAAGGAGTTCGACACGATCAACGGCGGCAGCGGCGACCTCCTCGGCTCCCATGCCCCGATGCAGGCCGCTGTCAGCTCATTGCTCAGCACGGGCGACACCGACGCGGTCAACATGAACCTCTCGACGTGGAGCGCCGCCTCCGGGGACTTCCTGGCCCAGGTGGCCGGTGTCATCGCGACCGCGGCCGCTGACCTCGCCGCGGCGGTGGAGGCTCGCAAGGCCGCGGCGGAGCGTGACGCCGCCATCAGCGGGGTCAGCGTGGCCCTGATCTTCCTCCTCGTGCTGCTCGCCAGCGTGTTCCTGGCGCGCTCGATCCTCGGACCGCTGAACCGGCTGCGGGACGCCGCCCTCGACATCGCGCGGCGCGGCCTGCCGGAACGGGTGCGCGCCCTCGAGGCCTCCGACCGGGTCGGAGATCTCAGCGTCGAGCCCATCGTGGTGGGGAGCCGGGACGAGATCGCCGAGGTCGCAACGGCCTTCGACGCCGTCCATGCCGAGGCCATCCGGCTGGCCGGTGAGCAGGCGCAGATGCGAGCGAACGTCAACAAGATGTTCGTGAACCTCTCCCGCCGGTCGCAGAGCCTGGTCGAGCGGCAGCTCCGGCTCATCGACCAGCTGGAGTCCGATGAGCAGGACCCGGACCACCTCGCCAACCTGTTCCGTCTCGACCACTTGGCGACCCGCATGCGCCGCAACGACGAGTCGCTCATGGTCCTCGCAGGAGGCGACACCGGGCAGGCCGCGCGGGGCCCGGTCCCGGTCCTCGACGTGCTTCGCGCTGCCAGCTCCGAGGTGGAGCAGTTCGCGCGCATCGAGATCGAGTCCGGGGAGACGGCGAAGTTCCGCGGCGGCGTCGCCGGTGACCTCGTCCACCTCCTCGCCGAGCTCATCGAGAACGCGACGAACTTCTCACCGCCGGACACGACGGTCGTCGTCCGCTCGAGCCGGACCTCGCCGGTCGGCCCTCTCGTCATCGAGGTGCGCGACCTCGGCATCGGCATGACAGCGGGCGAGCTCGACGCCGCCAACGAGAAGCTGCGCAGTGCCGGTGACCTCGACGCCGACGTCGCCCGCATGATGGGCCTGGTCGTCACGGCGCGGCTCGCGAGCCGCCACGCCTTGACGGTGGAGCTGCGTGCCAACAGCCCGCGCGGCGTCGTCGCCCGCGTCGAGGTCCCGGCCGCGGCCCTCCTCGAGCCCGAGACCCGTTCGGCTCTGCTCTTGGACGCCGTCGACCTGGCAGGCCCGCTCCTCGAGAGCCCGGCTCCTCGCGAGCCGCTCCAGCGCTCGGACCGGTCGGTGAGCCCGATCGGGGAGCGCGAGCTCGCCCCGAAGACCGCGCCCGCGTCGAAGCCGGACGTCTCAGCCGAGCCTGTGGCGGCTGTCGAGTCGGTGGCCCCTGTCGAGCCGGTGGCGTCTGTCGAGGTGCTGGAGCCGGCTGAGCGGACGGTGGAGAACCTCGGTCGTCCCGCCCTGCCGCGGCGGCCGACGGCGTCCACTCCGGTGCCGCCTTCGAGTCAGGCGCTTCCAGGCGCGCCGATGCCGGCGTCCGTGCGTCCGCCGGAGGGCTACCAGCCTCCGGCCGACAGGCCGGTCGCCTCCGAGCCCCCGGTGCAGAGCTGGTTCACCTCGACGGTTCCGCTGCGCGACCCCGAGGAGCTGCTCAACAACTACCTCATCGGTCGGGCCGAGGGTGTCGACGGGGCGATCAAGAACCCGTTCGCCGGTCTCACCAAGCGGGGCGCCTCCGGCGTCGGCGGATCCACCGTCGGCGGCGCCGCGCCGCACGACGGCGAGCACCAGCGCTCCTCGCCGGGCCCTCTCGACGCTGCTGCGAACGGCGCGCTGTCGCCGGTCGACCGCGCGGGACTGACTGGGTCGGCGCCGGAACCGGCGACCGAGCCGACGCTCACCTCGAGCGGGCTGCCCACGCGGGTCCCGCGCAGCAGCCTGCCGCCTGAGCGCCCGTTCGACGCCTTCGGCGCGGCACCGGCTCCCGCGGCCGATGCTGCGCCCGCGACGGAGCCCCTGGCCGAGCCTCTGCCTGCCTCTTCGGCCGCGTCCGTCGCCGAGTCCCCGGCCGAGTCTCTAGCCGAGTCCCTCACCGAGGCTTCGGTTGACCGCTCCGCGTCCTCGACCGAGCCTTTGATGGATTCTCCGGCTGAGCAGGCCGAAGGCCGCGGCCCGGTCCTCGACCCACTCATCGCCGAGCTGGCCGTCGACGTCCTGAGCGCCCCCTCCGCCGAGGAGGCACTCGCCGAGTCGGACGGCCGGGAGGAGGACGACACGTCGATCTTCGCCTCCCTGCAGTCGGAGTGGTTCACGCGCCGCACCTCGCTCGAGGCGCGCCGCAGCCAGCCCGACCCCGACGCTCAGGACCTCGACGCCGAGTCGGCGGACTGGGTCTCGCCCGGCGACGAAGGCTGGCGCCGCGCCGCCGAGGTGGCCGACCCCGTCGCCGAGGACCCCAAGGCCGAGACGACCGCGGACGGCCTGCCCCTGCGCGTCCCGGGCCGCAACCTGGTCCCCGGCTCAGCGGAGCCCGTCATCCCCGCGGCCGCCGCGGAGAACGTCGTGCCGATGCCGCGGCTCGAGAGGCGGCGTACGCGTGGCCTCTCCAGCTTCCAGCAGGGCGTCAGCCGTGCGCGCACGTCCGAGGCCCCCGGGTCCGAGGGCGTCAGCGAAGAGATCACCGTTCCGGGCGCGTACGACGCGTCCGCGAACCGAGCAATGGAGGAGCAGCAGTGACGACTGTCAGTGCCGGACTCGACTGGCTGGTCGACAGCCTCACCCAGCGCACGCCGGACATCGCCCACGCGATCCTGGTGTCGGCCGACGGGATGCCGATGGCGAGCTCGCGCGACTTCCCCCCCGACCGAGCCGACCAGCTCGCGGCGATCACCTCGGGCCTGACGAGCCTCACGATGGGCGCTGCGCGCTGCTTCGCCGCCGGCCAGGTGCAGCAGATGGTCATCGAGATGGACGGCGGCTATCTGGTGCTGATGGCGGTCGGCGAAGGCTCCAGCCTCGCTGCCCTCGCGAGCCCGGACTGCGACCTCGGTCAGGTCGGCTACGAGATGCAGCTGCTGATCTCACGCGTGACCAGCGCTCTCACTCCCGACATCCGAACCGGCGCCGACGGTGCCTGACGGCGCCATGACGTGAGGTGTAGACGTGAGCAACGCTTCCCCCGAGCCGCTGCCGCTCGTCAGGCCCTACGCCCTCACCGGCGGACGCACCAAGCCCAAGCGGGACTATCCGATCGAGGCTCTCGTCAAGACCGACGCCGAGCTCGCGACGGAGGGGTTCCGCACCCCCGAGGAGTCGGCCATCGCCGAGCTGTGCACCGAGAGCCGATCGGTCGCCGAGGTCGCCGCACTCATCAAGCTGCCGTTGGGCGTCGTGCGGGTGCTCATCGCTGATCTCGCCGATCGAGGCGTCGTCGAGGTCCACGCCGCGACCTACGGCGATGCCGACAGTCGTCCCGACGCTTCCCTGCTGGAGCGGGTCCTCAGCGGACTCCGCAACCTGTGACCATCACCGTGGAGGAAAACCCGTGATTCCCGACACCCGTCAGGCGACCATGTCGGCCAAGATCGTCATCGCCGGTGGCTTCGGCGTCGGCAAGACGACGTTCGTGGGCTCGGTCTCCGAGATCATGCCGCTGACCACCGAGGCCGTGATGACGTCTGCGAGCGCGGGCGTCGACGACCTCTCCGCGGTGCCGAACAAGACGACGACGACCGTCGCCATGGACTTCGGTCGGGTCTCGCTCGACTCCGACCTGATCCTGTACCTGTTCGGGACCCCAGGCCAGAACCGCTTCTGGTTCATGTGGGACGACCTCACACAGGGCGCGATCGGAGCGGTCGTGCTCATCGACACCCGGCGACTGGCCGACTCCTTCGGGGCGATCGACTACTTCGAGTCGCGCAACGTGCCCTTCGTGGTCGCCCACAACGTCTTCGACGACAACCGCTACACCGGCGAGCAGATCCGCGAGGCACTCGCCCTGCGGCCCGAAGTGCCGGTCATCACGTGCGACGCTCGCGACCGGGAGTCCACCAAGACGACCCTCATCAACCTCGTCGAGCACGTCCTCGCGCTCGTCTCGGCCCGCGCCGAGTAGCCGCCGGACAGGCTCGCACAACTGCTCCGCGAGCGGACGCAGATGACCGCTCAGCGGAAGACGACGGTCTTGTGGCCGTTGAGGAGGACCCGGGTCTGGGCATGCCACTTCACGGCGCGGGCGAGCACCTGCGCCTCGACGTCGCGCCCCGCGGCCACGATCTCCTCGACGCTGGCCCGGTGGTCGACGCGGACGACGTCCTGCTCGATGATCGGTCCCTCGTCGAGGTCGCCGGTCACGTAGTGCGCCGTGGCGCCGACGAGCTTCACGCCCCGGTCGAACGCCTGGTGGTAGGGCTTCGCCCCCTTGAAGCTCGGGAGGAACGAGTGGTGGATGTTGATGGCGCGCCCCGCCAGCGCCTCGCAGAGCCCGTCGGAGAGGATCTGCATGTAGCGGGCGAGCACGACGAGGTCGACCCGCTCGTGCTCGACCAGCTCCAGCAGCCGCTTCTCCGCCGCGGCCTTCGTGGTGCGGGTGACCGGGACGTGATGGAACGGCACGCCGTAGGTCTGCGCGAGCGGCTCCAGGTTGCGGTGGTTGGAGACGACCGACGCCACCTCGACCTGCAGTGCGCCGCTGCGCCACCGGAACAGCAGGTCGTTGAGGCAGTGACCGTCCTTCGAGACCATGATCAGCGTGCGGCAGGGGGCGTCCGCGGCGCGCATCTGCCAGTGCATGCCGTAGCGCTGCGCCAGCGGCACGAACTCCTCGCGCAGCCCTGACAGGCTGGCGGCGCCGTCGAGCACCTCGAAGTGGATGCGCTGGAAGAAGCGGCCTTCACGGTGGTTCTCGTACTGCTGCAGCTCGAGGATGTTGCCCGAGCGCTCCAGCAGGAAGCCGGAGACGGCGTGGATCAGGCCCGGCCCGTCGGGGCAGTCGACAGTCAGGACGTAGGTCGGCCCGTACGTCGGTGCAGGGTGGTCGGACACAGGCGGGAGTCTGTCACGCCGGTGATGGGGCGGCCCGCTACTGTCTCAGCCGTGATCCCGGTCTGCCCGCTCTCCGACCTCGTCGCCTCCGAGCCGATCCGCTTCGAGCCCGACGGCGACGTCCCGATCTGCGTCGTCCTCGCCGATGATGGCGAGGTGTATGCGGTCGATGACATCTGCTCCCACCAGGAGGCCTCGCTCGCCGAGGGGTGGGTCGAGGGATGCGAGATCGAGTGCCCCCTGCACGGGTCTGCCTTCGACCTGCGCACCGGGGAGGTCGACACGCTGCCCGCGACGCGTCCCATCCGCACCCACGCCGTCGAGATCGTCGACGGCGTCGTGCACGTCTCGCTCTCCGACGAGCGGCCGAACCTGCCGCCGGGCGTCAGCTTCTGATCGCTGGGCTCAGCCGTTCGAGATCTTCTCGATGAGGGCCGTGGTCGAGATCGCCGGCGTCCGAGGCAGGTAGACGACCTCGCAGATGTCGGTCAGCTCGTCGAAGCGGCCCGCCCAGTCGTCCCCCATGACCAGCACGTCCGCGGAGAACTTCTCGATGTAGTGACGCTTGAGCTCCAGGCTCTCCTCGACGAACACCTCATCGACTGCCTTGAGCGCGCCGACGATCGCGAGGCGCTCGGCCTCGGTGAAGACGGGCTCACGGTTCTTCTTCACCCGGTTGAGCGCGTCCGCGGAGACACCGACGACGAGGCGGTCGCCATACGACGCGGCGCGCTCGATGATGCGCAGGTGTCCGACGTGGAAGACGTCGAACGTCCCGAAGGTGATCACCGTGCGAGGCATGGGGTGCAGTCTCCCACGCACGCATGGGGCCGACTGAATCCTGGGGCGGCACGGCACAATCGGCCCCGTGAGCCTGATGATGGGGGACCCGGCGGCTGACGAGGTACGCCGCGCCGCCTTGCGCCGGATGCGCAGCGTCGCGCTGGGGCTGCTGCTGCTCGCGGCGATCGTCTACCTCGTCACGCTGGGCGCGGACGGGGTGCTGGGGTTCGTCAACGCGGGCGCCGAGGCATCGATGGTCGGCGCGATCGCCGACTGGTTCGCGGTGACGGCGCTGTTCCGCCACCCGCTCGGTCTGCCGATCCCGCACACGGCTCTCATCCCGAAGCGGAAGGACGACCTCGGCCGAGGGCTGGAGGAGTTCGTCGGTGAGAACTTCCTGCAGGAGGAGGTCATCCGCGACCGGATGCGGGCCGCGGACGTCTCGCGGCGCGTCGGCGGCTGGCTCAGCCACCCCGACAACGCCCGCAGACTCGTGGACGAGGTCTCGCTGATCGCCGCCACGACGCTCTCCCGGGTGCGCGACGAGCACGTCGCCTCCCTGTTCAGCGACGTGCTGTTCCCGCGGCTGCGCGAGGAGCCCGTGGCGCCCCTCCTCGGCGGTCTGCTCGAGGAGGCGATCGACGAGGACCTGCAGCGCGGCCTCGTCGACCTGGTCCTCGTCGAGCTGCATGCCTGGCTGCTGGCCAACGAGGAGACGGTGACCGACGTGCTGGGCGAGCGGGCGCCGTGGTGGACCCCGACCGCGCTCAACGACCGTGTCACGGCGCGGATCCATCTCGAGCTGGTCCGCTGGGTCGAGGACATCCAGGGCGACCCCTACCACCGGGCGCGGGCCGCCTTCGACTCGATGCTGGTGACGCTAGCGAAGAACCTGCGGGAGGACCCGCCGACGCAGGAGCGGGCCGAGCGGCTCAAGGCACGGCTGCTCGACCATCCACAGGTGCTCGCCTCCACGGTGTCGATCTGGAACGCCCTGCGCCGCGTGCTGACCGCCTCGCTGCGCGAGCCCGACGGCGCCTTGCGGGAGCGCCTGCGCACGGAGCTGGTGACCTTCGGCCGCCGGCTTCTCGACGACGAGGAGCTGCGCCAACGGCTCGACGGCCTGGCGGAGGATGCGGCGGTCTTCGCCGTCGACCGGTACGGCGCCGAGGTGACCGCCGTCATCACCCACACCATCCAGCGCTGGGACGGCAAGGAGGCCGCACGGCGAATCGAGCTCCACGTCGGCCGGGATCTTCAGTTCATCCGGATCAACGGCACGATCGTCGGCGGCCTCGTCGGTGTCGGCATCCACGCGGTCACCGTGCTCGTGCGATGAGGTGGTTCACTGACCACGTGTCCGCCCGCAGCGTGTCCTCCGAGCCCGAGCCCGACGACGTCCCCATCCGTGAGGACATGATCCGGCTGGGTCAGTTCCTCAAGCTGGCGAACCTCGTCGAGCACGGCGGCCAGGCGAAGGAGGTCATCGCCGCCGGCGAGGTGCGCGTCAACGGTGACGTCGAGATGCGGCGCGGGCGACAGCTTCACGTCGGGGACGTCGTACGGCTGGGCTCGCAGGCCGCCCGCATCGTCGACGAGGCGGAGTTCGAGGACAACCTGCCCTGGTGACGACCCCGCCGCGGACGTCAGACGACCTGGCTGCCTGAGCGACCAGCCCGCATGACGTCCCGGTCGACGGGCCGCGGGATCAGGCGACGCCAAGCAGGTCGACGACGAAGATCAGGGTCTCCCCGGGCTTGATGACGCCGCCGGCGCCGCGGTCGCCGTACCCCAGGTGCGGGGGGATGACCAGCTGGCGGCGGCCACCGACCTTCATGCCCTGGACGCCCTGGTCCCAGCCGGAGATGACCTGGCCGACGCCCAGGCGGAAGCGGAGCGGCTCGCCGCGGTTGTAGGAGGCGTCGAACTCCTCTCCGGTGGAGTGGGCCACGCCGACGTAGTGCACGGTGACCGTCTGGCCGGCGCTGGCCTCGGCGCCGTCGCCCTCGGTGAGGTCGGTGACCACGAGGTCGGCGGGCGGTTCGGGGTCGAAGAACTCGATCTCGGGCTTCTCAGTCATGCCCATCACCCTAGTCGGCGCCCGTGGACGCACAGACCGAGGCGCTCGTCGCGTCGAGCGGACCGAGCAGGTGGACCTCGGCGCGGGCGCGGCCGAGGTTCCACTCGAGCCAGTCGTCGTCGGAGGCTCCCCGTCCCAGCAGCGCGCAGTCCGCGTCGCCGGCTGCGAGGGTAGGGACGGCGTCGGCGGAGAGCAGGCGCAGATAGCCCCAGTCGACGCGTCCGGTGTCGGCGTACCGGTCGAGGTTGCGCTGCGCGATCCAGGCATCCGGATTGACGGCGGCAAGGCCGAGCAGGGCGACGACGCCGCTCAGGAGGGCGGCGCGCGGCAGCCATGCGCTGCGCAGCGCGAGCCCGGCCGCCGCGACGAGAACGAGGACGATGCCCAGCCAGCCCTCGAAGACGTCGACCAGGAGCCGGAGGCGGGTGAAGCCATACGCCTGCTGGTAGAGGTGCATCCGGTACAGCGCCGACCACACCACCACCAGCGTCTCGGCACACAGCACGCCGAGGGCGACCCGCAGCCACCCCCGGTCGGACGCCGTCTCCCGAGGTGCCTTGCGGGCTGCCGCGGCGATGACCACGAGGGTGAGCGCGGTCGCGACGGTCAGCTGCCCGAACCCCTGGTGGACGTAGTCGGCATAGGTGAGGCCGGTCGTGGTCCGGACGTAGGCTTGGCCGCCGAAGAACGCCGCCGCCTGCGCGACCAGGAACGCGGCGAACACCGCGTCGACGACCAGGACGGGGGCCAGCCACTCATAGCGCCGCTTCACCGGCCGCGGCGCCAGAGCGGCCCGGTCGACGTGGGGAGGGTTGAGCGCGAGGTACGCCGCGGCGAGCACCGTGCCGCTCACCGCGATGAGCACGAAGGCCCGGAGCACCAGCGTGTCGACGCTGAGTTCGGGCAAGATGTCCCGGACCCATCGGGCCAGCACCGCGTCGGCCGAGCCGAGCAGCAGGCCGAAGACGAGCAGGCCGACGAGCGACAGGACGAGCGTCCTCAGGAGGGCTGCGCCCTGCCCGAGGCCGGTCACGCGGGCTGCGGTGCGGCCGAGCCAAGGCAGGCCGCGGATCCCGGCGAGCGGCCAGGACACGCATGCCAGGACGAAGCCGGGCAGTGTCCTGCCGCGCGCCACCCCGCACGCACAGACGACGGCGCCGGCCAGCAGGCAGAGCACGACGATCCAGTCCGCGGCGCGCACCGCGGCGGCGCCGCCGAGCAGGGCGCAGAGCGCGGCGCAGGTGACGGTGAACGGGTCGCGCCGATCCTTGGCGGCCGAGAGCACGACGCCGCCTGCGACGAGGAGCACGAGCGCGGTGCCGATGCCGAGTTCGCGGAAGGGCAGCACGATCGCCGCGAGCAACCCGACGCCGAGCGCGGCTCCGAGGACCGGCGGACGTGCCGCCACACCGTGCTCGGGCCAGAAGGAGCCGAAGACGTCGTCGAGCATCGGTCGAGGCGGGACCGGCGAGGCGGGTGAGGCGCCCGACGGCCCCGCGGGGATCGCGGGCGGGGTGTCGCGGGTCGATGGCGGTGGCATCGGTGCCTCCTGTGTGACGGCGGGGCGGTCGGGTGGCTGAAGCGGGAGATCGACGCGCACGCGGGCACCCTCGGCGCCGTCCTCGGGGTCGACGAAGCCGATCACGCCGCCGTGCAGCTCGGTCACCCAGCGGGCGATCGCGAGGCCGAGCCCGGTGCCTCCGCCTCCGCTCGTGGTGCTGAGCGTGCCGAACGGCTCGAAGACACGCTCGCGGTCCGCGGCGGCGATCCCGGGTCCGGCGTCGTGGACCTCCAGGCGGTAGCGCCCGTCGGCGTCGGGCATGCTGGCGGAGACGACGACGCGTACGACGCCATCCGCGGGGCTGTGCCGCGAGGCGTTGTCGAGCAGGTTCGCCACGAGCTGGTGCAGCCGGTCGGGGTCGGCACGGACGACCAGGCCGTCGGGCACCTCGACGTCGTAGGTGACCGCGCGGCCGAGGGCCCCTGTCGCCGTCTCGGCCTCGGTGACGGCGTCGGCCAGCAGCGGCGCGAGCGCGACCGGCACGGGCGAGAGGGGCGCCTTGCCGGCGTCGACACGAGCGAGGTCGAGGAGGTCCCCGACCAGCCCGCTCAGCCGCTCTGTCTGCGCGAGCGCCGACTCGAGTGTGGCGGGGTCGGTCGGTGCGACCCCGTCGACGAGGTTCTCGAGCAGCGCCGAGAGTGCCGTGAGCGGCGTGCGCAGCTCGTGGCTCACGTTGGCCACGAGGTCGCGCCGCTGCTGGTCGACCGACCGCAGGTCGCGCGCCATCGTGTTGAACGCTCGGGCGAGCTCGCCGACCTCGTCGCTGGAGGTGGCGGTGACGCGGACGGCGTAGTCACCCGTGGCCATGCGTCCCGCGGCCGCGGTCATCTCGCGCAGCGGCGAGGTCATGCCGACGGCCAGGAGCTGCGTGACGGCGAGCGCGAGGAGGATCGTGACGGGGATGCTGAGGGCCATGGGAACGCCGCCTGCGCTGCCCAGCATCGTCACGGCCACCGCCACCACGACGCTGGCGGCGACGAGGAGGCCGAGCTTGACCTTGACCGAGCGCACGCGGGTGAGCGGGCTGACCGGCCACGTCCGTCCGCTCTCGCTCACGCGTCGGCCTCGAGTGCGTAGCCGACGCCGTGGACGGTGCGGATCCGGTCGGCCCCCACCTTGGCGCGCAGCCCCTTCACGTGGCTGTCGACGGCCCGGGTGGCCGAGGCGCCGGGCCATCCCCACACCTCGGCCATGAGGCGGTCGCGCGTGACCACCGCACCCGGATCGGCGGCCAGACAGAGCAGGAGGTCGAACTCGGTCGGCGTGAGCCGCACCTCGTCGCCCTGCAGCCAGACGCGCCGCGCGGCCGCATCGAGACGCAGGTCGCCGAGCTCGGTCGGTCGTCTGTCGGCGAGCTCGGTGGCGCGGTCGACGCGGCGCAGCAGCACGCCGACGCGCGCCACGAGCTCGCGCATCCGGAACGGCTTGGTGAGGTAGTCGTCGGCGCCGACCCCGAGGCCGACCAGGACGTCGGCCTCGTCGTCGCGGGCGGTGAGCATCAGGACCGGGACCGGCCGCCGCGCCTGGATCCGGCGGCACACCTCCAGGCCGTCGTACCCGGGGAGCATGACGTCGAGGACAACGAGGTCGGGCTCGTGCTCGGCGTCGGCCGAGACCGCGCCGGGGCCGTCCCAGGCCCTGACGACGTCGTAGCCCTCAGCGGCGAGCCGGTCGGCGACGGTCTGGTTGATGACCGGCTCGTCCTCGACCACGAGGACCCGGCGATGGCGCTGCATGGCAGCAGGCTAGAAGCGCCGGTGTCGCGAACGCGGGTGCGACGTGTGGAGGTTCTGTGCAGATCGCCGCGGCGCTCAGCTCTGGCGCACGTAGGAGTCGAGCTGGTCGCGCTCGAAGGTGAGCTGGTCGATCCGGTGCTTGACCAGGTCGCCGATGCTCACGATCCCCACCAGCCGGCCGTCGTCGACCACCGGCAGGTGCCGGATGCGTCGCTCGGTCATCACGCCGAGGATCTCCTCCACCGCGTCGGCGGGGGAGCAGACCGTCACCTCGGCGGTCATGATCGCGGAGACGGTGCTCTCGATCGCGACGTTCGCGCCGTCGGAGTGCAGGCGTCGCACGACGTCGCGCTCACTGACGATGCCCTGGATGTCATCGCCGTCGGAGACGATGCAGGCACCGATGTTGTGCTCGGCGAGGATGCCGAGCAGCTGACGGATGGTCGTGTCGGGCGTGACCGTCACGACGGATCCCTTCGGCTTGCGCACGAGGACCTCGCTGATGTGCATCTTCAGACCGTAGTCCCGCGCGGAGTGGCGCCACAACCGTTCGGTGCTCACGTGCGCGGCGGAGGGGTCACCGCCCGTGGAGGGGAGTGACGGTGCCGGGTCCTGTCGGCCAGTCCGGGTCGTCGTCGCCGTCGGGCAGCGAGCCGAGGAACGACAGGGCGGCCTCGTGCAGGTGGGAGTTGGTCGCGAGCGCGTTGCCGCCCCACGGGCCTGGAGTGCCGTCGAGGGCGGTGAAGGTGCCGCCGGCCTCGGTCACGATCGGCACCAGGGCGGCCATGTCGTAGAGTGCGAGCTCGGGCTCGGCGGCGATGTCGACGGCTCCTTCGGCGAGGAGCATGTAGGACCAGAAGTCGCCGTACGCGCGCGTGCGCCACACGCGGCGCATCAGCGCCAGCGTCTCCTGGAGCCGGCCGCGCTCCTCCCACCCGGAGAGGTCGGAGTAGGCGAACGAGGCGTCCTCGAGGCGCCGTACGTCGGAGACGGTGTTGCGCGTCGCCTTCATCAGCGACTTCCCGGTCCACGACCCTTCGTCCTGGACGGCCCACCAGCGGCGCCCGAGCTGAGGTGCCGAGACCACCGACATGACCACCTCGTCCTCGACGGCGAGGGCGATCAGCGTGGCCCACACCGGCACGCCGCGCACGTAGTTCTTCGTCCCGTCGATGGGGTCGACGATCCAGCGCCGGCTCGCGGATCCGGTCGTGCCCGTCTCCTCGCCGGTGATCGCGTCGCGCGACCGCGTGCGGGACAGGGTGCGCCGGATCGACTCCTCCACGGCCTGGTCGGCGTCGCTCACCGGCGTGAGGTCCGGCTTCGTCATCACGTGCAGGTCGAGCGCCTTGAAGCGGTCGGAGCTGATGGAGTCGGCGTCGTCGGCCAGCAGGTGCGCGAGGCGCAGGTCGTCGGTGTAGTCGCTGGGCACGGGGGAGAGGCTAGCCCTCCGATGCGGCGCCGTGTCAGTACAGGGGCTCGGACCGCGCCTCCAGCAGCCGCCGGAACGAGGCCACCCGATCGGGGTCGGCATCGCCGGCCGCCACCGCGTCGTCCAGGCCGCACTCAGGCTCCCCGGCGCCGTGCGTGCAGCCCCGCGGGCACTCCTCCGTCATCTCGTCCAGGTCGGGGAAGGCCTCGATCAGGTGCTCCGGCTCCACATGCGCGAGGCCGAAGGACCGGATCCCCGGCGTGTCGATGATCCAGCCGGGCTCACCGTTCGCGCTCGTCGAGGCGGGCAGCGGCAGCATCAACGCCGACGTGGAGGTGTGCCGGCCGCGCCCGGTCACAGCGTTCACGTGCCCGACCTCGCGTCGGGCGTTAGGCACGAGCGCGTTGACGAGCGTCGACTTGCCGACGCCGGAGTGTCCGAGCAGCACGCTGACCTTGCCGGAGAGGCGCTCGCGCAGCTCCGCGACGCCGTCGAGCTCGCCCTCGCTCCGTCGCGTCACCACCCACGGAACGCCGAGGGAGCGATAGGTCGACAGCAGCGTCTCGGGGTCGGCCAGGTCGGCCTTGGTGAGGCAGAGCAGGGGCGTCATGCCGGCGTCGTACGCCGCCACGAGCGCTCGGTCGATCAGCCCGTGCCGCGGCTCCGGGTCGGCCAACGCGGTGACAATGACGAGCTGGGCCGCGTTGGCCACGATGACGCGCTCGACGGGGTCGTCGTCGTCGGCGGTGCGCCGCAGCACCGTGCTGCGCGGCTGGACCTCGACGATCCGGGCGAGGGAGCCCTCCGCCCCGGACACGTCTCCCACGACACGGACCTGGTCGCCCACCACGACACCCTTGCGGCCGAGCGGACGTGCCTTGACGGCCCAGATCTCGTGGCCATCGACGATGACGGTGAACCGGCCCCGGTCGACCGTGACCACGACCCCGTCGGCAGCCTCGTCGTAGGACGGACGCTCCTTCGTGCGGGGCCGGGTCCGCCGGCGGGGTCGGTCGTAGTGCTCGACGTCGTGGTCCGTGTAGCGGTTCGTGTTGCGGGCCATGGGTCGTCGAGGCGTGTCAGAGCAGCGAGGCCCAGAACGGGGCGAAGTCGGTGAAGGTCTTCGAGGTGGTGGCCACGTTCTCGACGCGCACGCCGTCGACAGCAGCACCGATGACGACGCCGGCGTGGGCCATGCGATGGTCCGCGTAGGTGTGGAACACCCCGCCGTGCAGCGCCGCCGGCCGGAGCGAGAGGCCGTCGGCGTGCTCGGTCACGTCGGCACCGAGCGCCCCCAGCTCGGTGGCCAGCGCTGCGAGCCGGTCGGTCTCGTGCCCACGGATGTGGCCGATGCCGCGCAGGTGGCTCGGCGTCCTCGCCAAGGCGCACAGAGCGGCGATGACGGGGGTGAGCTCGCCGACGTCGTGCAGGTCGGCGTCGATGCCGCGGAGCTCGCCGTCTCCGCTCACCCGCAGCCCCGTGTCGGTGAAGTCGACGGTGCAGCCCATCTCCTCGAGCAGGCCGCGCAGGGCGTCACCCGCCTGCGTCGTGCGCCGCGGCCAGTCGCGCACCGTCACGGCGCCGCCGCTGACGGCGGCGAGGGCGAGGAAGGGGGCCGCGTTGGACAGGTCGGGCTCGATGACGTGGTCGACAGCCTTCACGGGTCCGGGCGCGACGACCCACCGGTATGGCTCGCCGCGGTCGTCGCGTGCGGTCTCGACCTGCACCCCGTGCTCGCCCAGCACCTGCACGGTCATCTCGATGTGGGGAAGCGAGGGCACGGGTCCGCCGTCGTGGCGCAGGTCGATGCCCGCGTCGTAGCGGGCGCCGGCCAGCAGCAGGGCCGAGACGAACTGCGACGACGAGGAGGCGTCGAGGGTGACGATCCCGCCGGGCACCGATCCGGTGCCGTGCAGGCTGAAGGGGAGCGCGTTCCCTCGGACGGAGACGCCGAGCACCCGCAGTGCGTCCAGGATCTCCCCGATGGGCCGCTTCCGCATGTGCGGGTCGCCGTCGAAGGAGACCGACCCGGTGCCGAGTGCCGCCACCGGAGGAACGAACCGCATGACGGTGCCCGCCAGGCCGACGTCGATGGTGGCCTCGCGGTCGAAGGTGGCCGGCGTGACCCTCCAGTGCTCACCGGTCGCGTCGATCTCGGCCCCGAGCGCGGACAGCGCCCCTGCCATCAGCAGGCTGTCGCGCGAGCGCAGAGCCCGGCGTACGACGGACGGGCCGTCGGCCAGCGCGGCCAGGACGAGGGCTCGGTTGGTCAGCGACTTGCTGCCCGGGAGTGCGACGACGGCATTGATCGGCTCGCGTGCGCGCGGAGCGGGCCAGGGGTCCTCGATCGGTTGCGTCACGCGCCAAGGCTATCGGCCGCCGCGTTCCCGCCCGTCGTCGCTTCAGCCGACATGTGCCTTCGCGCGGAGGAGCCTCGCCTCGTGTCGGGCGGCTCGGCGGGCGTCCTTGGCCGCATGGCGGGCGCGCCAGGCGACCCCCGGCTTGCCGTTCGTGTCACCGGCCGCGATGAGCAGCCCGCCCAGGAGCGAGAGGTTCTTGAAGAACTGGATGCGCTGACGGGCCTTCGCGCTCGGGTCGCTCTCCTCCCAGAACGGGTGGCCGGCGAACGTCGTGGGCAGCAGCGAGCCCGCGAGCACCGCGGACGAGATCCGTGGGGCGCGGCCCGTCGCCAGCCCGAGAGCGGCTGCGAGCTGGACCGCCGCGTTGATGCGCACCCAGACCGCCGGATCATGCGGGACGGGGACGCCGGCCCGCTCTCCCAGGCGCTCGGCGACCGGGACGACGCGGTCCGTCACCTTCTTCGCCTTCTCGGCATGCCCCTCGGCGTTCTTCAGGGCGTTCACCGGGCCGGCGACGAAGATGGAGGCCAGCAGCGGACGTGCGACGAGTCTGCTCAGGGTCATGACGGCTCGTTACCCCCTCGTAGCGCTCGGGACACCCGCCATTGTGTCGTCGCTGCGGTGCAGCACGCCAGGGCTCCCGACGAAGTCGACGGGCACGAGCCTGGCATCGATGGTGAACGCCGCCTTCGGATGGAAGTCCGCCTCGAGGAACGGGCCGTTGTCGTTCACCGCGCACTCGAGGGTCATGGTGGTGCCGGCGAGGGTCCGGGCGCAGGAGGGCCCGCCGTCCACGCGAGCAAGCCGGTTCCACTCACCGAAGTCGGTGATCACCGCGGTGAACCGAGCGTGTCGTGCGGGAGGGATGCCGCCGGCGGTGAAGGCGAACCGCACCACGCCCTCGCCCTGGTTGTCCCGGACGGCGGCGGTGAGTGAGAGGTCCGAGGAGGGTGCCACGACGGTGACGGTGACGGTGGCGGTGGCGGTGCCTCCGAAGCCGTCGGTCACGGTGTAGCGGAACGAGTCGGTCCCGTCGGCCGTGCCGTCGGGGAAGGACCGGTCGGGCGTGTAGAGGAAGCTGTCGCCCTTGCGGGTCACGGTGCCGTGGGCCGGCCCGGCAGCCAGGGTCGGCGCCAGCCGGAGGGGGTCGCCGTCGGGGTCGCCGTCGTTCGCCAGCACGGCGACCGTCACCGACCGGTCACCGGTCGCCGGGGTGATCGCCCGGTCGTTGCCGGCGGTCGGGGGGCTGTTGCCGAAGGTCACCGTCACCCTTGCTGTCGCCGTGCCACCATGGCCGTCGGAGACGGTGTAGTGGAAGGAGGCCACGTCGGCCGTCGTCGCCATGCCGGGTGGGTGGTAGCTCACCTGCCGGCCGTCCGCGGTCACGGTCGCCGGACCGCCCGGGCCGCTGACGGCCGTGACGGCGGTGACGGTGAGTGCGTCGTGGTTGGCGTCGGTGTCGTTGGCGAGCACCGCGATGGTCACGGGCTTCCCGGACGGAGCCGGGTGGACCTTTGCCGTGTCGGCCCGGGCGACCGGCGGTCGGTTCGGCGTCGTGACCTCGACCGTGCCGGTGACGGTGCCGCCGCGTCCATCGGCGAGCACGTAGACAATGGTCTCCGTCCCGCGCCACGACAGCTGTGGCTCATAGGTCACCGTGGCCGCACCGGCGCTCGCGAGGTCGCGTGTCACGGCCGCCGAGCGCTCGGCCGCGCGGCCCGGCGGTCCGCCCACCGTGACGGTGCCGTGGGGGTGGGCCCCTGCCATGTGGGCCGCGGTCGCATGCAACGGGTCGCCGTCGGGGTCGACGGCCCCTCGCGTCACGTCGATCGTCACCGAGGAGGCTCCGGGAGCGAGCACGACCGGCTCGAGCGGGTGGACGATCCGCGGTGCGCCGTCGGCAGACGTGGGGTCACCGCCCGGGGTGGACCCTGAGCCGGCGGCGGATCCGGAGCCGGTGGCGGACGTGCCGGTGGCGGACGTGCCGGTTGCGGACGTGCCGGGCCCTGAGCCGGCGACGGAGGTGCCGGGCGCGGTGGCGCCGAAGACACCCGCGATGCCCGTCCCCGACGCGGCGATGTCCGGGACCGTCAGGCGGCCCGCTCCGACGCCGGGGCCGGTCCCGCCGCCCGCCGGCGGAGAGGAGATCGAGCCGGGCGTGCGTGGCGCCGGCGAATGCTGTGAGGTGATGGAGGCAGTGGGCCTGCCGTGCGTGGTGGTCAGGTGGACGCCCGTGACGACGGCCGCTGTCACGGCCGCCGCGGCCGCGACGCCGCCCACCGCTCGTCCGGCCGGGTTCTGCACCAGCCAGTCCCTGCCCCGGTCGAGCAGGAGCACCACGCCGCCCTTGGCCGCAGACAGGGCGCCGACGTGAGCCGCCGCGAGGTAGCCCGCGCCGGCGCTGCCGAGCAGGATAGGAGCGAGCACGGCCCCGAGATCGGCGTTCACCTCGGCGAGCTCGAGGTAGATCGCGGTGCACGGACGGCAGTCCTGGAGGTGGGCCTCCAGCTTGGCGGCGTCGCGCCGTGAGAGGCCCCCGCGCAGATAGGCGCCGAGGTTGGCGCGCACGGTCGCGCACTGGTCGTCGACGACGTCTTGGGCGTGCATCGTGACGAACGCCTGTCTCAGACCCTCGCGCGCCCGGTAGGCCAAAGCCGAGACGGAGTTGGCCGAGATGCCGAGAAGGGGTGCGATCTCGGCCGGCTTCTGCCCTTCGACCTCGGTGTGCCAGAGCACCTGCTGCCAGCGCTCCGGGAGGGAGGCGAACGCCTTCGCCGCGGTCGCGTTCTCGAAGCCGGCGACGGCCGTGTCCTCGAACGGCACGCCCGGGTCGTAGGGCGTCAGGTCGTCCGTGGTCTGCAGCCGGGCGCCGCCGCGGATCTTGTCCACATGCAGGCGGCGCACCGACGTCAGGAGGTAGGCGCGGAAGGCGAGATCGGGGCCGCCACCTCGCTGCAGCACCGCCAGGACCTTCGTGAACGCCTCCGAGACGAGGTCGTCGACGTCACCCGCCGCGACCAGCTGGCGGGCC
The DNA here is from genome assembly GCF_054653495.1 of Nocardioides sp. AN3. Classification (NCBI taxonomy): domain Bacteria; kingdom Bacillati; phylum Actinomycetota; class Actinomycetes; order Propionibacteriales; family Nocardioidaceae; genus Nocardioides; species Nocardioides sp. AN3. Next base: position 99,379 of record NZ_BAAIGC010000005.1, on the reverse strand, counting down.
AGCCGCCGGGCGGCCTCGACATGTCGCTCGAACAGCAGGCCGTAGGCGCCCAGGTCGCCCGCGCGAACAGCTGAGATGAGCTCGGCGTCGCCGGGCTCGTCGACGGGCGTCAGGATGCCCGGCAGCTGCTCGCTCACAGTGTTATTGACGCACGAACCGGAGCCCGGTGACGTCGTCCGAATCAAAAATTCTTTCCGAGGACGTCCAACGCCGCGAACCCGCGTCATGACCGCACCGGAGTTCCGTCCCATCCTCGTACGGCGCGGTGGGGACCGGCGTCGTGGAAGGGATCGAGGGAGTGGGACCAGTGCGACTGTTCTCGCCGTGGCGCCGTCCGCGAGGTGCGGACGAGGAGCCGTCTGCGAGGGTGGAGCTGACCGAGGAGCTGATGGCGGCGCTGCCGCCTCGCTTCGAGGCGGCCGGGGAGGCCCTCGCCGCCGGTGGCCCATCGATCCTGGGGGCGTGCTGGGTGGTCGGTCGCGACCTGGCGGATGCGGGAGTGTCGCTCGGTGAGTGCATCGAGGGGCTCCGGTCGACCACCTGGCTCGTCCGAGGGCGCGACCCGTCCTTCGACGAGATGCGCGTGCTCTCCGTCGCCTGGAGCGAGGCGACGCTGGGCTACCTCCACGGACTGTCCTGCTCCGACCCGCTGACGGGGCTGTCGAGCCTCGCGCACCTGCGGGAGCGGATCGGCGACCTGTATCGCGACTCGCGCGCCGATGCCCGTAAGCACGCGCTCGTCGTCACGCAGCTGAGCGAGGTGCCGGGCCTCGACACAGTCGCGTCGTCGCGTCGGCTCGCCCTGCTCGGACATGCGGCACGGAGCGTGTTCGACGGGCAGGAGGCGATCGGCCGCGTGGGCCCGGCGCGGGTCGTCGTGGTGGCCGGCCGCGACGACGCGTTGGCCCCGCGGGTCTCGTTGCTGCGCCGGATGGTCGTCGACCGCGGAGCCCGGGTGTGGATCGAGGGTCTGCCCGGCACCGACGCGTCCGCGGTCCGTCTGCTCGACGAGCTGGCGCGCGGAGCCTGAGCGGCGCCGCCCGGGGGATTGCCTCGGCTGGACGACGCCGGACGTCGTGGCCCCCTAGGCTGAGGAGCGTGTGTGGTCGATATGCGTCCAGCCGCTCCGCCGAGGAGCTCGCCGACGAGTTCGAGGTGGTCGACCTGCGTGTGGACGAGCTGCTGCCCGCCGACTGGAACGTCGCGCCGACCAAGGAGGTCTATGCGGTGCTCGAGCGGCCGGCTCGCGATGACCGGCCGCAGGAACGACAGCTGCGTGCCCTCCGCTGGGGTCTGATCCCCTCCTGGGCCAAGGACCGCTCCATCGGCAGTCGCATGATCAACGCGCGGATGGAGTCCGTGGCCGAGAAGCCGGCGTACCGCAAGGCGTTCGCGACGCGGCGGTGCCTCCTGCCTGCCGACGGCTACTACGAGTGGTATCCGACGCAGCAGAGGACGACGAGCGGCAAGCCGCTCAAGCAGCCGTTCTTCATCCGCCCGCGCGACGGCGGCATCCTCGCGATGGCCGGTCTCTACGAGATCTGGCGCGACCCGACCAAGCCCGACGACGACCCGCACCCGTTCCTCTGGTCCTGCACCGTCATCACCACGGACGCGCCGGACGACCTCGGCCGCATCCACGACCGGATGCCGCTCATGGTGGAGCGGGAGCGATGGGGTCAGTGGCTGGACCCGACCACGCCGGCCACACTCGACCTGCTGGTGCCCGCAGCCCCCGGCCGCCTGGAGGCCTATCCGGTCTCGACCCGGGTCAACAGCGCTGAGAACAACGGACCCGAGCTCGTCGAACCGCTCCCCGTCGAGGAGCTGCCCGCCGGGGCTGACGCTCGGGGGAGCAGATGAGCAGTACCACGCGGATCGAGACGCCGCAGGGCGAGGGCGTGCTCGTCACCCGGCGGGCCCGCCGTCCGGTCGCGACGGTGCTCCTCAGCCACGGCGCGGGCAACGGCATCGACACCGAGGACCTGGTCGCCCTCGAGCGGGCGTTGCCACCGCAGGGGATCACGGTCGTGCGCTTCGAGCAGCCGTGGCGCGTCGCCGGCCGCCGCATCGCCACCCCGCCGGCCACCCTCGACGCCGCGCTCACGGCTGCCGCGAACTGGATGCGCGTCCGCACGCCGCTGGTGGTCGGCGGCCGCTCGGCCGGCGCACGCTCGGCGGCCCGGACGGCGCGCTCGCTGGGCGCTGCCGGATGCCTCGCCATCGCCTTCCCTCTCCATCCCCCCGGTCGCCCGCAGACCTCGCGGGTCGAGGAGCTGCGCAGCGCTCGGGTGCCCACGCTCGTGGTGCAGGGGGAGAACGACCCCATGGGGCGCCCCGACGAGTTCCCCGAGCTCGGCGGCGTCGACCTGGCGGTCGTGCCGGGTGCGGACCACTCGCTGCGTGTCGGCAAGCGCAGCCCGCTGAGCCAGGAGGAGGCGTTGGCCGTTCTCGTCGAGTCGACCCTGGAGTGGCTCGTCCGCGAGGTCGTCGGTCCTCGCTGATCCTTTCGGCGATCAAGCGGGCGATCGAGGGAATGGCCGGCGCGGTCCTCGCGTTGCGACCAACATGACCCTGCTGCTCGAGCGACCGGCTGACGCCCTCGTGGTGGGGCCCCAGCGCGTACGCTGGGCGGCGATGAGCGAGTCAGACTTCAGCGACCTCGACGGTGCCGTCGGGTCCGACGCACCGGTGGACGTCGCCACCGAGACCGACGCCGAGCGCGCCACCCGATTCGAGCGCGATGCGCTTCCCTATCTCGACCAGCTCTACTCGGCGGCGATGCGGATGACCCGCAACCCCGCCGACGCGGAGGACCTGGTCCAGGAGACGTTCGCCAAGGCGTACTCCTCCTTCCACCAGTTCCGGCCAGGCACGAACCTCAAGGCGTGGCTCTACCGGATCCTGACCAACACCTTCATCAACAGCTACCGCAAGAAGCAGCGGGAGCCCCAGCAGTCCATGTCCGAGGACGTGGAGGACTGGCAGCTCGCGCGGGCGGAGGCGCACAGCTCGACCGGCCTGCGCTCGGCCGAGACAGAGGCGCTCGAGCACCTGCCCGACAGCCAGGTCAAGGAGGCGCTGCAGCGCCTTCCCGAGGAGTTCCGACTCGCGGTCTACCTGGCCGACGTCGAGGGCTTCGCCTACAAGGAGATCGCCGAGATCATGGAGACGCCGATCGGCACGGTGATGTCACGGCTCCACCGTGGTCGTCGCCAGCTGCGCGACCTGCTCTCGGACTACGTGCGTGAGAACGACCTGCTGCCTGCGGGCACGGTGAACGAGGACAAGAGATGAACGACCAGAACGACCTCAGCGCGGCGGCTTCCGCGGCCACGTCGGCAGCCGTCTCGGATGACGCCTCGGCAGCCCCCTCGGCAGCCCCCTCGGCAGCTGAGTGCGCGGACTTCTTCGAGCAGATCGTCTTCTTCATCGACAACGAGCTGGCCGAGGCTGACTGTGCTGCGGTGCGCAAGCACCTCGACAGCTGCAACCCCTGCCTGGAGAAGTACGACCTGCAGCGCACGATGAAGGCGGTCATCGCCCGCTCCTGCGCCGAGGTCGCCCCGAGTGAGCTGCGCAACAAGGTGATGCTGCGCCTCCAGCAGGTCCGCGTGGAGATCACCACGACCGACGCTTGATTTCGCACCCGCAGGGGCTGTTTGAGAGACTGTTCCTCGGCCCGTGTCGCGGGCACGACCCGCAGGACGCCCCGAGACGGGCACAGGACTCAGGAGGACACCATGGGCAAGACAGGCCGCAAGCGCCGCGCACGCCGCAAGAAGGGCGCGAACCACGGCAAGCGCCCCAACAGCTGAGCGTCGCTGACAGACGACCACGAGGTCCCGCACCGATCCCGGTGCGGGACCTCGTGCCTTCTGTGGAGAGCCGGAGTCTCAGAGGTCGCGGTTGGTGCGCCGCAGTGCGTCGATGACGACGAGCAGAAGGTCGGAGCGGACCTCCGGCTGTCGCTGCGCGAGCGCGAGCTGCAGGTGGAGCGAGCGGAGGAAGGCCTGAGCGTTGCCGGCCACCACATCGGCGGCTGAGCCGGAGTCGCTGGCGCCCTCCGCGGACCCGGTGAGGCGCGCGACCCACGGCTCCAGGACGCTCAGAGGAACCAGGTTGCGGCGCAGGACGGCGAGCGTGGTGGCGGCGAGGCGGTCGGCGTCGGCGAGACCGAAGCTCACATCGGTCGGCGCCAGGGCGCGATCGGCGACCACGTCGAGCAGCACGGTCAGCTCGGGGCGACCCAGGTGCGGCGAGCGAGCCACCGCGGCGAGCGCATCGGCGCCGTGCCCGATCGCGCGCGCCCAGCCGCTCCCGGTGACGTGGCCGCGCAGGTCCCGCTCGCGCAGCAGCCAGATCGCCAGCCGATCGCCCCACTCGAGCACCTTGCCGCCCGGGGCGCAGGACTGCTCGTTGTCGCGCTCCACGCACGCGCCGAGGACGACAGCCGACCAGCTGCGGCGGAAGACCGTGTCGGTCCCTGCCTCGCCGAGTCCCACTCGCAGCCCGGCCGCCATCCCGTCACCGAGTCCGGAGATGAGGTCGTCGTACACACCCCGCTGGATCCAGGCGACGATCGTCGGCGCCGCCAGGCCCTCACGTGCCTCGGGGTCGGGGTCACCCAGCATCCGGGTGAGGTCGGCGGTCAGCTCGTCGAGCGGCCGGTCGGAGGGCACGGCCAGTCCGGTGGCCTGCACGGCTTCCCAGTATGACCCCGGCATCGCCATGTCCTCATCCTCTCAGACCGCCTGCGGCGCCACGAAACCCGACGACTACGCTGACGGCCGTGCCGACCCTGAGCGAGCTGGTGCGCAGCCACACCGACCTCGACGAGGCCGACGTGGAGTGGCTGCAGCTCCTCATGGCGGACTGGCAGATCGTCGCGGACCTCTCGTTCGCCGACCTCGTGCTCTGGCTGCCGGACCGCGACGGTCAGGGCTTCTGGGCGGCAGGCCAGATGCGTCCGACGACCGGCCCGACGGCGTACGTCGACGACGTGCTCGGCACCTTCGTGCCGATCGGGCGACGGCCGCTGCTCGACCATGCGTACGCGCAGGGCCGTCTGGTGCGGGAGGGCGACCCGGAGTGGCGTGAGAACGTCCCGGTGCGGGTCGAGACCATCCCCGTGCGACGAGCGGGCCGGGTGATCGCGGTGATCGCCCGCAACACCAACCTGCTGGGCGTCCGGACGCCGAGCCGCCTCGAGCTGACCTATCTGGAGACGGCCTCCGACCTGACCCAGATGATCGCCAACGGCTGGTTCCCCTCCTCGGGGCAGCGCAGCGACCACGCCGACACGCCGCGCGTCGGTGACGGGGCCGTGCGCGTCGACGCCGAGGGCCACGTCGAGTACGCCAGTCCGAACGCCCTCTCGGCGTTCCGTCGGCTCGGGCTCTCCGGTGACCTCTCAGGTCTGTCGCTGGCCGACGTGACCCGTGAGCTGGTCCCGCCGCGCAGCCGCCCCGACGAGGAGACGCTGAGCGCGGTGCTCGGCGGCCGTGCGCACCGCGACACCGAGATCGGCACCGAGTCGGTCTCCCTCATCGTCCGCGCGCTGCCGCTGCGTCCGGAGGGCAGGCACATCGGCGCGCTGGTCCTGGTCCGGGACGTGACCGACCTGCGCCGGCGCGACCGTGAGCTGATCACCAAGGACGCCACGATCCGCGAGATCCACCATCGGGTGAAGAACAACCTCCAGACCGTCGCGGCGCTGCTCCGGATGCAGGCCCGCCGGATCGACTCGGCCGAGGCGAAGGTCGCGCTGGAGGAGGCCGTGCGCCGCGTCGGCTCTATCGCCATCGTCCACGAGACGTTGAGCCAGGCGGTCGAGGAGGTCGTGGAGTTCGACGAGATCGCGGATCGGATCGGCGGGGCGCTAGGCGAGATGGGAGGCGTCGGCGCGGCCGTGCGCGTGCGTCGTGAGGGCAGCTTCGGCGGTCTCGCCTCCGACGTCGCGACACCGCTGGCGATGGCGCTGACCGAGCTCCTCCAGAACGCGGTCGAGCACGGCTACCCGGAGGCGAGTGCTCATCACGTCGCAAGCCCGACGGACCTGGGCCAGATCGTCGTGCGCGTGCGGCGCACCGACGACCTGCTGAGGGTGACGGTGGACGACGACGGCCGAGGCCTGCCGGAGGGCTTCGACCTGACGACGTCGACCCACCTCGGGCTCTCGATCGTGGGCACGCTCGTCGGCTCCGAGCTCGGGGGCACTCTCCGTTTGGAGAACAGAGCCCACGAGGCCGGAGCGCGTGCCGAGATCAGTGTCCCGCTGTGATGGTCCTCGACTCTCGAGACGATGCCAGTCGCGGTGCTCAGACGGTCGTGCGGACGCGGGCACGGGCGTTGCGGCGCTTGAGCGCGCGACGCTCGTCCTCACTCAGCCCGCCCCACACGCCGTGGTCCTGACCCGCCTCGAGCGCCCACTGCAGGCACTGCTCGCGGACTTCACAGCGGCGGCAGACGGCCTTGGCCTCCTCGATCTGCAGGATGGCGGGGCCGGTGTTCCCGATGGGGAAGAACAGCTCCGGGTCCTCGTCGAGGCACGCCGAACGGTGGCGCCAATCCATGGCTGGGGGATCCCTCTTTCCTTCAACGTCGTGGTGCGATGCCGGATCGCTCGGCTCCGCGGGTGGCCCGGGCGTGTGTGTGAACGCCTTCACGAGCGCACCGGACTAGTTTTCCCAGAATCGGCACCAGAGACAAGGGTGAATCGTGGTGTGTTTCATCACCGCGATGCGCTTGCGCCCTTCACACCCGGCCGCGGCGCCTGCTCACCGCCTCGTAGGCTGCACCGGTGACCAGCAGCCCTCTTCGACACACCTCACGCCCCGCGACGCTCACCGCGGCCGTCATCCTGGTGGCAGTCGAGGCACTCGCGCTGATCGTCCTGGCGGTGCTCGAGCTGGCCAGCCTGAGCGTGGGTCGCGTCACGATGGGCGTCACCACGGCGGTCTTCTTCCTGCTCTATGCCGCCGCGCTGCTGCTGTGCGCCTACGGGCTCGCTCGGCTCGTCTCTTGGGCGCGGAGCCCCGTGGTGCTGGCCCAGCTGATCCAGCTCGGCCTGGCTTGGAGCTGGCGCAGCACGCCCGCGGTCGCCGTGCCGCTCGCCCTGGTCTCGGTGGTCGTGCTGGTGGCGATCTTCTCGCCGGCGAGCCTGGCGGCGCTGGAGCCGCACGACGAGGACTCCTCGTCAGGGCGCTAGTCCTCCTCCAGGCCCTCGCGCAGCTGCGCGAGCGTTCGCGTGAGCAGGCGCGACACGTGCATCTGCGAGACCCCGATCTCCTCGGCGATCTGCGACTGGGTCATGTTGCGGAAGAACCGGAGCAGGAGGATCCGCTTCTCCCGTTGGCCGAGCTGGTCGAGCAGCGGCCTGATCGACTCCCGCATGTCGATGTGGGCGATGTTGGCATCGTCCTCGCCCATCGCGTCGAGCATCGTCGCGGCGCCGTCCTCGGAGTCGTCGCCCGCGTCGAGGGACAAGGTCGCGTAGGCGTTGCCCGACTCGAGCCCCTCGACGATGTCATCGACGCTGCACCCGACGGCGTCGGCGATCTCCACGGCGGTGGGGGAGCGGCCCAGGGTCTGGGTGAGCTCGGGGACGGCCGCGGTGACCTGGAGGCGCAGCTCCTGGAGGCGGCGCGGCACTCGGATGGCCCAGCCCTTGTCGCGGAAGTGTCGCTTGATCTCGCCCAGGATCGTCGGCGTCGCGTAGGTCGAGAACTCCACGCCTCGGTCCGGGTCGAACCGGTCGATCGCCTTCAGCAGGCCGATCGCCCCGACCTGGAGCAAATCCTCGAGCTGCTCGCCGCGGTTGCGGAAGCGGCGCGCACAGTGCTCGACGAGCGGCTGGTGCAGCCCGACCAGCTCGTCGCGGGCGGCCGCCTGGGCGGCTGGCGTGGCGCGCTTGGCCCTCAGTTCGGTGAAGAGAGCCGCACTTCGGCGCTTGATCTCCTCATACCCGTCTGAGGTCTCGCCCCGAGTCGACGCGTCGATCATGTCAGTGGCCGGCTCCCGCGGTCGGCTCCGGGTGGCCGATCGACGAGGCGGCCAGCAAGGTGATCTCGAACAGGCCGGGCCGGGCCTGCACCCGCGCGTCGCGCGCGAGGGTGGTGAGCACCGTCCAGGCGAAGCTGTCCGGCTCGGGCACATCCGCAGCCGCGGCCGCGGTCGAGACGGTGATGGTGAGCTCGCGGGGGCGGAGCCAGAAGCGGGCGGTGAGGTCGGCGTCGACGTCGGCGGCCTCCAGCACGAGCGCGGCAGCCTCGCCGACCGCCATGCGGACGTCCTCGAGGTCGTCGAGGGTGAAGTCCAGCCGCGCGGCGAGGCCGGCCGTCGCCGTGCGCAGCACGGAGATGAACGCGCCGTCGGTCGGCAGCCGGAGCTCGACGTCGGCGTTCGTGTCACGGGTGATGATGCGCCTCCTCGAAAGGCCGCGGGGCCGGTTCCAAGGGTCCTACCCCGGAACCGGCCCCGACAAACGGGAGCGGAAGGTCAGGCCTTCTTGGTCTCCCAGAAGATCTCGGCGATCTCGTCGATCTTGCCGAGGAGCTGGTCGGCGACCCCGGCGTCCAGGGTGCCCTTGGTGCCCGAGGCGCCGGCGAGCTTGGTGGCCTCGTTGAAGAGGGTGTGCAGCTGCGGGTACTTCTCGAAGTGCGGCGGCTTGAAGTAGTCCGTCCACAGCACCCAGAGGTGGTGCTTCACGAGCTCGGAGCGCTGCTCCTTGATCAGCACCGCGCGGGTCCGGAAGTCGGGGTCGGAGCTGTCGTTGGCCTTGGCGATGATGGCCTTGATGGACTCGGCCTCGATGCGCGCCTGTGCGGGGTCGTAGACACCGCAGGGCAGGTCGCAGTGGGCAGAGACCTCGAGCGTCGGTGCGAACAGTCGCGCGAACATGCGGGTCCTCTCGTCGTGGAACGGAAGCGTCGGCTGAGACACTACTCCGCGTGTCGCGACGCTCTGCACGGGTACCCCGTCCACGCGGTGGGCCGTGGCTGGGCCTCGCACGCGTCCGCGGCGACTCGATGGCTCCGACCCTGCGTGCGGGTGACTGCCTGCTGGTCTCCTACCGCAGAGACGCGGCCGCGGACGACATCGTGGTCGCGCGGTTCGCCGACGGGACGATCGCGGTGAAGCGGGCCGTCGAGCGGCGTACGACGCGGTCGGGCGCCCCGGGCTGGTGGCTGCTCAGCGACGACCCGAGCGTCGGGGTCGACTCGCGTCACCGGGGTGTCATCGCCGAGTCCGAGATCCTCGCCGTCGTCCGCGCCCGCGTCTGGCCTTCGCCGGGCCGACTGTGATGTGAGACCCGCCACGGACGCAGGTCGCGGAGGACCTCGTGTGGGAGAATGGGCGGACCGGGCCAACATCCCCTCCACGAGCACCCCTCGTGTCGACCTCGCCTGACACCCCGGGCGGCCACCCTTCCACAGGTCATCTGTCCTTCCTGGCCGCAGCAGAAAGCACCCTTCGTGATGAACGACTCCGCCCTCCCGTACGCCGGCGACCCCGTCTTCGACCTCCACCGTGGAGGCAAGATGGAGGTCGCTCTCTCCGTGCCCCTGACCGGTCAGGCCGAGCTCTCGATGGCCTACACACCCGGAGTCGCGCGGGTCTGCTCGGCGATCGCCGACGACCCGTCCCTGAGCGACGTCTACACGTGGGTCCCGAACACGGTGGCGGTCGTGACCGACGGCACCGCGGTCCTCGGCCTCGGCGACATCGGCCCCGCGGCGGCCATGCCGGTGATGGAGGGCAAGGCCGTGCTGTTCAAGCAGTTCGGCGGCGTCGACGGCATCCCGATCTGCCTCGACACCACCGACGTCGACGAGATCGTCGAGACGGTCGTGCGCCTGGCCCCCAGCTTCGGCGGCATCAACCTGGAGGACATCTCGGCGCCCCGGTGCTTCGAGATCGAGGAGCGCCTCAAGGAGCGCCTCGACATCCCGGTCTTCCACGACGACCAGCACGGGACGGCCGTCGTCACGCTGGCGGCGCTGTGGAACGCCCTGCGGCTCACCGGACGGACCGTCGAGTCGACCCGCGTGGTCATCTCCGGTGCCGGCGCGGCCGGAGTGGCGATCGCGAAGATCCTGGTGGAGGCCGGCGTCAAGGACCTCTGCGTGACCGATCGCCGAGGCATCGTGAGCTCGGACCGCAAGGACCTGACGCCGGTCAAGCGCGCCCTGGCCGAGCTGACCGCCGACCGCAACGGCCGTACCGGCACGCTGGCCGACGCGCTGCGCGACGCCGACGTCTACATCGGCGTCTCCGGCGGCACCGTGCCCGAGGAGCTGGTGGCCACCATGGCCGGCGACGCGATCGTCTTCGCCATGGCCAACCCCGACCCGGAGGTCCACCCGGACGTCGCCCACCGCTACGCCCGCGTGGTCGCGACCGGGCGCTCCGACTTCCCGAACCAGATCAACAACGTGCTGGCGTTCCCCGGCATCTTCCGCGGCGCGTTCGACGCACGGGCCACCGCCATCACCGAGGGCATGAAGCTCGCCGCCGCCGAGGCGCTGGCCCGCCTGGTCGGCGACGACCTGAGCGAGGACCTGGTCATCCCTTCGCCCTTCGACCCCCGTGTCGGTCCGGCGGTCGCCGCCGCCGTCGCCGACGCAGCCCGCGCCGAGGGAGTCGCCCGGCGGTGACCCCGCGCGTTCCCGGCCCGGTGCTTCGCTAGGTTGAGGTCATGTTCGCCGTCTACGCGCAGTCCATCTCCCGCGACGACCCGCTGAGCGGCCTGGTGGTCGGTGAGCGTCCCGATCCCATCGCCCCCGAGGGCTGGACGACGGTCACCGTCAAGGCCGCCAGCCTCAACCACCACGACCTGTGGTCGCTCAAGGGGCAGGGCCTCAAGGACGACGCCCTGCCGATGATCCTCGGCTGCGACGCAGCCGGCCTCGACGAGGACGGCAACGAGGTCGTCGTGCACTCGGTGATCAGCTCCCCGGACTGGTCGGGCGACGAGACGCTCGACCCGAAGCGGTCCTTGCTCTCCGAGAGGCACCAGGGCACCTTCGCGGACGTCGTCGTCGTGCCACGGCGCAACCTCGTGCCGAAGCCGGCGGGGCTCTCCTTCGAGGAGGCAGCGTGCCTGCCGACGGCCTGGCTGACGGCCTATCGGATGCTCTTCTCCCAAGGCGGCCTCAAGGCCGGCGACAGCGTCCTGGTGCAGGGCGCGGGGGGCGGCGTGGCCACCGCCCTCATCACCCTGGCCCGGGCCGGCGGCCTGCGCGTCTACGCCACCAGTCGCGACGAGAAGAAGCGGGCGCGGGCGCCCGAGATCGGCGCGCACGAGGTCTTCGCGAGCGGTGAGCGACTGCCCGTGAAGGTCGACGCGGTCATGGAGACCGTCGGCGCAGCCACCTGGGCGCACTCGGTGCGGGCATTGCGCCCCGGCGGGGCGATCGTGATCTCCGGCGCCACCTCGGGGCCCAACCCCGATGACACGATGCTCACCCACATCTTCTTCCTGCAGCTGCGCGTGATCGGCTCGACGATGGGCACCAAGGCCGAGCTGGCCTCGCTCGTGCAGCTCCTGGACGCCACCGGCACGCGCCCGCTCATCGACCGTGTGCTGCCGATGACCGATGCTCGCCAAGGGTTCGAGGCGATCGCCGGGGGCGACGTCTTCGGCAAGATCGTCCTCACCCGCTGAGCCCACGGTGAGACACCTTCTCACCGGCGCAGGATCGGGCATCGGCCGCGAGCTGGCGCGACGGCTTCGCGACCGTGGCGACGAGCTCTGGCTCGTCGTACGCGACCCGGCCAAGGTCGCCGACGACTTCGGCGACGCCCATGTCCTCGTCGCCGATCTGTCCGACAGCGCCTCCATCGGGCGCCTGGAGCTTCCCGACCGCCTGGACTCGGTGGTGCACGCGGCCGGCGTCGTGGAGCTGGGGTCGGTCGTCGACCTCGACGAGGCGGCCTGGGGCGATCAGCTGGCGGTGAACCTGGTCGCGCCCGCCCTGCTGACGCGGGCGGCGCTTCCCGCGCTGCGGGCCGCGCGTGGCACCGTCGTCCTGGTCAACTCGGGGGCGGGTCTTCGGGCACAGCCGGGGTGGGCGGCGTACGCGGCGTCGAAGTTCGGTCTCCGCGCCCTTGCCGACGCCCTGCGGGCCGAGGAGCGGGGCAACGGCGTTCGCGTGACGAGCGTCTTCCCGGGCCGCACCGCGACGCCGATGCAGGAGAAGGTGCACTGGCAGGAGGGCAGGGAGTACGACGAGTCGGACTGGACCCGGCCCGAGACGGTGGTCGATGCGATCGTCGCGGTGCTCGACCTACCGGACGATGCCACCATGCCCGAGGTGCAGATCAGCCCCCGCTGAACGCTCAGTCCTCGGGGTCGTCGAGGCGGGCCAGCCATGTCGCGAGCCGCTCGACAGCGGTCTCGAACTCCGGGTGGACGTCGACGAACGCCTGCAGCTGCTCGGCGAGCCAGGCGACGCTGACCTCCTCATCCCCCCGGCGCCGCTCCAGCTCCTCGATCCCACGGTCGGTGAAGTACATGCGAGAAGTCTCCCAAATGCCGACGAGGGGCCGGTCGGGACCGGCCCCTCGTCGTACGTCGCAAGACGTTGGCCTTCTCAGGCGAACGCCTGCCCGATGAGGACGCCCTGCTCGGCGACGTGGCGCTTGACCGTGCCGACGGCGGTGGTGCTCGACGGCGGGCGCGTGACCGCCTCGACGGCGACGCCGAGGTGCGGCACGACGTTGAGCGCGTAGCCCGGCCACGGACCCTGGTTGAACGGCTCGTCCTGCACCCAGCGGACCTGCCTGAGGTTCGGGTACTTGGCGATCTCCGCGTTCAGCTCCTCGATCGGCCACGGGTAGAGCTGCTCGACCCGCGCGATCGCGAATGTGTCGCCGTTGTCCCGCTTGCCGCGCTCGACCATCAGGTCCCAGGTGACCCGGCCCGAGCAGAGCAGCAGGGTCTCCACCTTCGCCGGGTCCGCGGTGCCGTCGCCGACCACGGTCTGGAAGGACCCGGTGGTGAAGTCCTCGGGCTGCGAGGTCGCCTCCTTGCGGCGCAGCATCGACTTCGGCGTGAAGACGATGAGCGGGCGGTGGACCTCGCCGAGGGCGTGACGACGCAGCAGGTGGAAGTACGACGCCGGCGTGGAGGGCTGGGCGACCACGAAGGCCTCGTCGGCCGCCAGGAGGAGGAACCGCTCGATGCGCGCTGAGGAGTGGTCGGCGCCCTGGCCCTCGTAGCCGTGCGGCAGGAGCAGCACGACGCCTGAGTCCTGACCCCACTTCGTCTTGCCCGAGGAGATGTACTCGTCGATGACCGTCTGGGCACCGTTGACGAAGTCGCCGAACTGGGCCTCCCACAGCACCAGCGCCTCGGGGCGGGCCACCGAGTAGCCGTACTCGAAGCCGAGGGCTGCGTACTCGCTCAGCAGCGAGTCGTAGACATAGAACTTGGCCTGGTCCTCGGTGAGGTTGGCCAGCGGCGTCCACTCGTCGGCGTTGACGCGGTCGATGATCGTCGCGAAGCGGGACGCGAACGTGCCGCGACGCGAGTCCTGGCCGGCCAGGCGGACAGGGCGGCCCTCCATCAGCAGCGACCCGAACGCGATCAGCTCGCCGGTGCCCCAGTCGATGTTGCCCTCGGTGATGGAGGTCGAGCGACGCTGCAGCTGCGGCATGACCTTCGGGTGGACGGTGAAGCCGTCCGGCGGCGTGACGTAGGCGTCTGCGATCCGCTTGAGCACCTCGAGCGGCACGGCGGTCTGGGTCTCGGCAGCCGGCTTGTCCGGGTAGTCGGGGACCGTCGTCCAGGCCTCGGGGGCCTTGTCGGCCTCGCGGACCTCGGTGAAGACGCGCTCGAGCTGGTTCTGGTAGTCGCGCAGGACCTCCTCGGCCTCCTCGATCGTGATGTCGCCACGGCCGATGAGGGACTCGGTGTAGAGCTTGCGGACCGAGCGCTTCTGCTCGATGAGGTCGTACATCAGCGGCTGGGTGAACGACGGGTCGTCGCCCTCGTTGTGGCCCCGGCGGCGGTAGCAGATCAGGTCGATGACGACGTCCTTGTGGAACGCCTGGCGGTACTCGAAGGCGAGTCGGGCGACCCGGACGCACGCCTCGGGGTCGTCGCCGTTGACGTGGAAGATCGGCGCCTGCACCATCCGGGCGACGTCGGTCGCATACAGCGACGAGCGCGACGACCCGGGGGAGGTGGTGAACCCGACCTGGTTGTTGATGACGAGGTGGACGGTGCCGCCGGTGCGGTAGCCGCGCAGCTGGGAGAGGTTCAGCGTCTCGGCGACCACGCCCTGGCCGGCGAACGCGGCGTCGCCGTGGACCAGGAGCGGAAGCACGGGGAACGCCTCGCCCCGGTCCAGCACGTCCTGCTTCGCGCGGGCGATGCCCTCCAGGACCGGGTCGACCGTCTCGAGGTGCGACGGGTTCGCGGCGACCGAGACCTTGATGGTGTCGCCCGAGCCGGCGACGAACTCGCCCTCGGCACCGAGGTGGTACTTCACATCACCGGAGCCCTGCACCGTGCGCGGGTCGATGTTGCCCTCGAACTCGCGGAAGATCTGGTTGTAGGACTTGCCGACGATGTTGGCCAGCATGTTGAGACGACCGCGGTGCGCCATGCCGATCGCGACCTCGTCCAGGCCTGCCTCCGCCGCGGCCTCGCACAGCTCGTCGACGACGGGCACGGAGGTCTCGCCGCCCTCGAGCGAGAAGCGCTTCTGGCCGACGAACTTCGTCTGCAGGAAGGTCTCGAACGCCTCGGCCTCGTTCAGCTTGAGCAGGATCCGCAGCTGCTCCTCACGAGGGGTCTTCTCGTGCGGCCGCTCGACGCGCTCCTGGATCCACCGGCGCTGCTCGGGGTCCTGGATGTGCATGTACTCGATGCCGGTCGTGCGGACGTAGGAGTCGCGCAGGATCCCGAGGATGTCGCGCAGCTTCATGAACGGCTTGTCCTCCCGACCGAAGGAGCCGGTCGGGAACTCGCGCTCGAGGTCCCACAGCGTGAGGCCGTGGTTCTCGACCTCGAGGTCGGGGTGGCTGCGCTGCTTGTACTCGAGGGGGTCGGTGTCGGCCATCATGTGGCCGCGGACCCGGAAGGCGTGGATGAGCTCGAGGACGCGCGCCTGCTTGCTGATCTGGTCGTCGTGGCTGGTCGCCACGTCGACGTTCCAACGGATGGGGGTGTAGGGGATCCGCAGCGACCGGAAGATGTCGTCGAAGAACCCGTCCTTGCCGAGCAGGAGCTCGTGCATCCTCTTGAGGAACTCGCCCGACTGGGCGCCTTGGATGACGCGATGGTCGTAGGTCGACGTGAGCGTCATGACCTTGCTGATGGCGTTCTTGGCGATCGCGTCGGCGCTCGCGCCCTGCCACTCCGCGGGATACTCCATCGCGCCCACGCCGATGATGGCGCCCTGCCCCTTCATCAGGCGCGGCACCGAGTGGACCGTGCCGATGCCGCCCGGGTTGGTGAGGCTGATCGACGTGCCCTGGAAGTCCTCGACCGTCAGCTTGTTGTCACGTGCCTTGCGCACGAGGTCCTCGTAGGCCGCCCAGAAGGCGGCGAAGTCCATCGTCTCCGCGCCCTTGATGCTCGGCACGAGGAGCTGGCGGGTGCCGTCGGGCTTGGGCACGTCGATGGCGAGGCCCAGGTTGACGTGGGCAGGCGTGATCAGGTTCGGCTTGCCGTCGATGACGTCGTAGCCCACGTTCATCGAGGGCATCGCCTTGACGGCCTGCACCAGGGCGTAGCCGATCAGGTGGGTGAACGAGACCTTGCCGCCGCGCGCACGGGCCAGGTGGTTGTTGATGACGGTGCGGTTGTCCCACAGCAGCTTGACGGGGACGTCGCGGACCGAGGTGGCGGTCGGCACCGAGAGGGAGACGTCCATGTTCAGCGCCGTGCGCATCGTGGCACCGCGCAGCACCGTGTACGTCGGGGCGTCGGCGGCCTTGGCCGGCGCAGGCGCGGGGGACTCCTTGGGGACCGGGTTCGTCGTGCCCTTGGCCGGCTCGGCGGCCTTGGTGTTGGCCGGTCGCGGCTTGGCGACGGGAGCCGGGGCGGGGGAGGTGCTGGCAGACGGGGCGGACGGCGCCGCCGTCGTCGCAGTCTGGGGTGCGGCCTGGGGTGCGGCCTGCGTCGCGGCAGGGGCAGCGGCGGCCTGCTTCACCGAGCCGTTGGAGCCGCCGGCCGTGCCGGGCACGCCGTTGGTCTCGAAGAACTTCCTCCAGACCGGGTCCACACTCCCGGGATCCCGCTTGTACTGGTCGTACATCTCCTCGACGAGCCACTCATTGGCGCCGAACTCGGCGGGGATCTCGGTGGAGCTGGTGGACGGGTTGCCTGAGGGCTGCGGCACGGCTTGGATCGCCTCTTCCGGAATGAGCGCGCTGTCGTTGCGTGGGAACGAGTTCCGGACGTCAAGGCTAGACCCACACGCCAGCAAATGCAGGCGTCGGGGTGCTGTTTCGGACAAGGTGTCATCGACACCACACGAAGGGAGCAGTCGAGACCCATGAGACACGTGACGAGAGGGGTCGTCTCCGTCGCCACGGCAGCCGTCGTGATCTGCGGACTCGCCCTCGCCGGCTGCAGCTCGGGCAGCGAGCAGAAGCCGGCCGGCCGAGCTCCGACGCGCTCGGCGAGCCCGTCGGCCGCGCCCGACCCGACGAAGGCGCCGGCGCGCGTCGCGACGGTGACGGGTCGGCTCGGCTCCGCTCGGCGCGACGAGCTCGCGGCTGCGGTGACCACGGTGATCGACGGCTGGCTGGACCGGGCCTACCTCGGAGACTTCCCGAGGTCGGACTACGCGGCGGCCTTCTCGGGCTTCACCGCCGGTGCGGCCGCCAAGGCGAGGCGCGACCTCGCACTGATGAGCAACGCCGCCATCGCCGACCGGATCCAGCGCGCCGAGGCGACCACGCGGTCGATCTCGCTCGATGTCCTCTCGATCTCCCAGCGGCCTGTCGGAGTCACGGCCAGGGTCGATCTCGGGTTCCAGACGACGGGCACGGTGACCGGCCCCCAAGAGGTCACCGGGACGCTCGACCTGACGCCCGTGGGCAACACCTGGAAGATCTTCGGCTACGAGATCACGAGGACACCCGCATGAGCAGGATCAGAGTCAGGCTGAGTCACATCCGGCTGGGCCACATCCGCCTGGGCCGCATGCTCGGTCGCCGCGTCGCGGTGACGGCCGCCTTGGCCGGCGTGCTCGCCCTGACGGTGCTCGCTCTCCCGGACGACGCGACCCGCGCCCCCGACAGCGTGCTGGTCGCGACCGAGCGCGCGCAGGGCGTCGACATCGGGCGCGACGTGGTGTGGGTGCTCGCCGTCGGGTCGGACGCTCGACCGGGTGAGGACATGACGCACAGTCGGGGCGACGCGATCCAGATGGTGGGCATCGACACCCGCACCGGTGCGGCCGCCATCATCGGCGTCCCGCGCGACTCCTGGGTCGCCATCCCGGGCCATGGGATGAGCAAGATCAACGCCGCGCTCTACTTCGGCGGCCCGAGGCTGTTCGGGCAGGTCGTCGGCGACCTCGTCGGGATCCAGCCGGACTACGTCTTCATCACGAGGTTCGAGAAGTTCCAGGCCCTGGTGAACGGCATCGGGGGGATCAACATCGACAACCCGTTCTTCTTCGCCGACAACCCGATCAAGCCCAAGGGGTTCAAGGCGGGCCACCTCCACCTCACCGGCTACGAGGCCATGGCCTACTCCCGGATCAGGCACGCCCTGCGGCGGGGGGACTTCGACCGCTCCGCGCACCAGCAGGTCGTGATCAAGGCGATCCAGAGGAAGGTCCGGGCCGACCGCGACAAGCCGGGCTTCCTGGCCCGCGGGGTCCTGTCGGCGATGAGCAACCTGCACACCGATCTCTCGCCCGTCGCGCTGTACAGGCTCGGTCATGTGCTCGCCGACATCGACCCGGCCAAGGTGACGAACTGTGTGGTCCAGGGCGGGATCGGGAACATAGCCGGACAGAGCGTCGTGCTGCCACACGTGCAAGCGGCCCACCAGATGGGTCAGGATGCGAAGAGGGACGCCGTGCTCTCCAGATGCGTCAGCTGAACCCGTCCCGCAGAGGAGGCTCGCATGCCCGAGGTGGATCTGGTCGTGATCGGCACCGGCCCCGGAGGCGAGTCGCTCGCCAACCGGGTCGCCTCGGCGGGTCTGCAGGTCGTCGCGATCGACAAGCACCTCGTCGGGGGTGAGTGTCCCTACTACGGATGCATCCCGACGAAGATCATGGTGCGCAGCTCCGACGCGGTGGCCGAGGTGCGACGGGCCGGCGAGATCGCGGGCACCGTCTCGCTCGAGCCGTCGTGGTCACCGGTGGCACGACGCGTGTCGGAGGCCACCGCCGACTGGGATGACACCGTCGCCGTCAAGCGCCTCGAGGACGCCGGCGCCGTCGTCCACCACGGCGTCGGCCGGCTCGACGGACCCGGCCGGGTCGTCGTGACCCTGAGCGACGGGTCGGAGGTCGCCTACACGGTTCGCCGTGGCGTGGTGCTGAACCCGGGGACGCGGCCCGCAGCTCCGCCCGTCGACGGGCTCGCGGCGACGCCGTACTGGACCAACCGCGACGCCGTCCGCGCCACGGCGGTGCCGGCCTCCCTGGTGGTCCTGGGAGGAGGGCCGATCGGCTGCGAGCTGGCCCAGGTGTTCGCGCGGCTCGGTGCCCGGGTCACGCTCGTCCAGCACGCGGCCAGGCTCCTCGAGCGTGACGAGCCGGAGGCCTCGGCCCTCATCGAGCAGATCTTCACGCGGGAGGGCATCCGCGTGCTGACCGGCACGGGGCTCACCTCGGTGGCGTACGCCGACGGCGGCTTCACGCTCGGCCTCTCGGACGGGTCGCAGCTGTCCGCCGAGAGGCTTCTGGTGGGCGCGGGTCGCACGCCCAACCTCGACGGCCTGGGCCTGGAGTCGGTGGGCCTCGATCCCCGGTCCGTGTCGGTCGACGAGCGGATGCGGGCCGGCGATGGTCTGTGGGTGATCGGCGACGTGGCGGGACACGGGGCCTACACGCACCTGTCGATGTACCAGTCGGCCATCGCCGCCCGCGACCTCCTCGGCGAGGAGGGCCCAACTGCGGAGTACCACGCGGTCCCGCACACCACGTTCACCGATCCCGAGGTTGCGGGCGTGGGCCTCACCGAGCGTGCGGCCCGCGACCGGGGCCTGACCGTCCAGGTCGGGCAGACCGACCTGGCCGCGTCCTCGCGGGGCTACACGCACGGACCTGGCGCTGAGGGCCTCATCAAGGTCGTCGCGGACGCCGACGCCGGCGTGCTGGTGGGAGCGTGCGTCGTCGGTCCGTACGGCGGGGAGATCCTCTCGATGCTCACGCTCGCCGTGCATGCCCGGATCCCCGTCGCCACACTCCGCTCGATGATCTACGCCTACCCGACGTTTCACCGAGCCGTGGAGAGTGCCCTGGCTGAACTGTGAGAGCCGCGCAGGCGTCGTCGGGACCGTGCGCGGCGTCCCTCAGCGGACGCTGAGGACCGCAGGGTCGCGTGGAATGATCCTGGTGAACTGCGACGCCGGCGGGATCGGCGCGAAGACGCCTGCTGCGGCTCCACGCACGTAGGTGACGTAGGAGTGCGCGGATGCGGGGATCTGCATGCGTGTCGCTGCGCCGCGCGCCAGGTAGATCGTCGTGAACCCGTGTGCGCGCGCCACCTTGAGCACCCGCAGCGCGAAGGCGGGGCCACCAGGCAGGTTCGAGAGCATCTTGACCTGCACGCGGGAGGCCCAGGCGGAGCCGTAGTACTGCTGGGCTGCCGTCGCGAGGTTGGTGAAGGCCGCGTCGAGTGCTGCGGTGGTGGTGAACGGCTTGATGTTCTTGACCTCCCACTCGACCGAGAGGCCGTAGGCGGCGTTCTGCTTGAACGTCATCTCGGCGTTGCGCAGTCCGGGGCGTGACTTGATCCGCGCCCAGACCCGTGTCTCGAACCGGCCCTTCTTCAGCCAGCGTGGGTTGAAGGGTGCGCCGTGCGCATTGACCCAGGTGAGGTGGCCGGGCTGGGAGACCCGGCCGACGCCGCCCCGCAGGCCCGTGTAGGAGGTGTAGCTGAGCTGTCCGTCCTGGTCGATCCACTGGTAGTGGCGGGCGGCCGCGATACGGGTGCCTCGCAGGGAGTCGGCGAGCACGCCGCCGGCGTCACGGATGCGGGCGTCGCTGTGGTAGAGCGACTTGCCCGGCGCGACGTAGGAGACGGTGCCGACGACCGACTCGTAGCCGGGCTCCTTGCTGCCGCGCCTGCCGTCGACGTTGAGGTCTGCGTAGGCGGTGTAGAAGCCGGTGGGGTATCCGGTGGCCGAGGTCCCGGGTCCTGTGAAGGTCGCCTGGCCGCCGCCGTCCGTGATCGCGAGCTGGGAGACCGGCGTGGCGGATCCTGAGGCGTAGCCGGCCAGGCGCACGGGCGCGCCGACGACGGGCTGGTTGTACTGATCGGTGACCGTGGCCTGGATCGTCACGTTGTCGGTCCCGGGAACCGTCGACGTCTGGGACCGCACCGCGGTGACGGTCTGGAGATAGAGAGGTGCCTCCAGGGCGTCGGAGGAGGGGCCGTTGCTCACCAGGATCACGGTCGAGCCCAGCGGCGTGGCGATCGCATGGGTCGACACGTCGACGGGCTCGCGGAAGATCTGGCTGTCGGCGTCGTACGTGCCGGCCGGGAGGGGCAGCGTGGGCGTCGGCGGCACGACGGTGCCCGGCGTGGCGTCGACGGCCGTGATCTGGTCGGCGTCGGCGACCGAGGGGGAGGAGATCTTGCCCGAGGCGCGCGCGAACGAGCGGCCGTCGACGCGCTGGAACATGCCGAGCGGCACGACCGCGCCGTTCCTGTCAGGCCTCGCAGCGTCCAACAGGCGCCGAGGCCGGACGAACGGACCGAGCACCCGGGGGTCGGCGTTCGGGTCGCCGGCCCCCGGGTCGGTGAAGCGCGAAGCTGCGGAGGAAGGCGTGACGGTCTCGACCTCGGCGCCGCCGAAGGCGGTGTTGTCGGCGGTGTAGCCGGTCGCCTCGAGGAGCAGGTTGCTCGCCGTCGCAGGCACGGTCCACCATGCCTCGAACATGTTCGTGCCCGGAGTGCGCTGCGGTCGGCCGATGGCCACGAGAGGCCCGTTGACGGAGGTGCGGTAGCTCAGCTGCACGGCGGACACGCCCGGGTCGGCGCCCAGCACCACGTGCACCTTGCTGCCCGCCGGCGGCACCATCCCGCCATCGCTGGGGGTGTAGAACACGACGCCGCTGTCGTCGCCGCCCGTCGCCTGGGCCTCGGCGACGGTGACCGCCGGCAGGGCTGCCACCACAAGTGCTCCGGCGGCGATGCTCACGCTTCGCCTCAGGCTGCTCCTGTGTTGTGACATCGCACCTCGCCCTGTCGTTCCGGCGCTCCGTTAGCGTCGGGGCGCATGTGAAGGATGTGAACTGTGTGACGAACGGTAATGCCTTTCCGGCGGATTGGCACCCGCTACGAGAAAAAGACAGATGCCGAGCGGCGTGTCTCATTGACAGCCATGGCGCGGCGGACGCCCGCTGCCTAGCCAAGAGGAACGGGCCGAACCCATGGCGATCTGGTGGCGATCTGGTTCGGCCCGGTCAGGATGTCGGCGACATCACGAGCGCGCCTCCGGCAGGATTCGAACCTGCGGCACCTGGTACCGGAAACCAGTGCTCTATCCCCTGAGCTACGGAGGCATGCACCGGCCAGGCCGATGCGGGGATGACCCTACCGCCCGCCTGACCGGAGGACGAAACCGGGGCGCTGAGGCCGGTCGATGCCGACGTGAGACGCCCGCGCGCACGCGGATAGGCTTGGCCGGTGACCCCTGATCAGCTCTCCACCGCGATCGTCGACGCCCTCAGGGCGCTGACGGACGAGGGTGCCCTCACCCTTCCCGACGGCGTGCCGACCAGTGTGACGGTGGAGCGACCGCGTCAGAAGGGGCACGGCGACTACGCCGCCAACGTCGCTCTGCAGCTGGCCAAGAAGGCCGGCACGAACCCGCGTGCACTCGCGGAGCTGATCGCGTCTCGGCTGAAGGCCTCGAGCGGCATCGCGGACGTCGAGATCGCGGGGCCCGGGTTCCTCAACATCACGGTGGACGCGGGCGCACAGGGCGAGGTGGCGGCGACGATCGTCGCCGCCGGGTCGGCGTACGGCTCAGGTGACGCCCTCGCCGGACACCGCATCAACGTCGAGTTCATCTCGGCGAACCCGACCGGGCCCCTCCACCTCGGCCACACGCGGTGGGCGGTGCTCGGCGACGCCATCGGGCGGGTGCTGTCCGCGGCCGGCGCCGACGTCACGCGGGAGTTCTACATCAACGACCGCGGTGTGCAGATGAACAACTTCGCCGCCTCGATCATCGCCGCGGCGGCCGGGGAGCCCACGCCGGAGAACGGGTACGCCGGCGCCTACATCGATGACCTGGCGAAGGCGGTCGGCGAGGCGCAGCCCGGCATCTTCGAGCTCCCCGAGCCCGAGCGCCTGGCTGCCGTGCGCGCCAAGGGCTACGAGCTCCAGCTGCGTGAGCAGCAGGACCAGCTGGAGGCCTTCAACACCCACTTCGACGTGTGGCTCTCCGAGCTCTCCCTGCACGAGTCGGGCTCGGTGCCCGACACACTGGCCAAGCTCAAGGATCTCGGTCACGTCTACGAGCAGGACGGGGCGCTCTGGATGCGCACCACCGACTTCGGCGACGACAAGGACCGCGTCCTCATCAAGTCCGACGGCGAGCTGACCTACTTCGCCTCGGACACTGCCTACTACCTCGACAAGCGTGCGCGCGGGTTCGACCACTGCATCTACCTGCTGGGCGCCGACCACCATGGATACGTCGGCCGCTTGCGCGCCATGGCCGCCTGCGTCGGCGACGACCCGGACCAGACGCTGGACGTCATGATCGGCCAGCTCGTCAAGATCCTGCGCGACGGCGCCGAGCTCAAGCTGTCGAAGCGGGCCGGCACCATCGTGACGCTCAACGAGCTCGCCGACGAGATCGGCGTCGACGCGCTGCGCTACTCGCTGGCGCGCTACCCGGCGGACTCGCCGCTCACGCTCGACGTCGCCGAGATCACCAAGGCGTCCAACGACAACCCGGTCTACTACGTCCAGTACGCACACGCGCGCACGTGCCGGATGCTCGCCAACGCCGCCGACCTCGGCATGGCGGTCCCCATCGACCTCACCTCGGCGGCGGGCGGGTTCGACCCCTCGCTCCTGGTCCACGAGCGCGACGGCGAGCTGCTCCGTGCGCTGGCGGAGTTCCCGCGGGTGGTGTCGGCAGCGGCCGAGCTGCGCGAGCCGCACCGCGTCGCGCGCTACCTCGAGGACACGGCCTCGGTCTTCAACAAGTGGTACGACACCAAGGAATGCCGGATGCTGCCGCAGGGCGACGAGCCCGTCACCGCCACCAACATCGCGCGCCAGGTCCTCGTGGTCGCGACGCAGACGGTGATCGCGAACGGTCTCGGCCTGCTCGGTGTCTCCGCGCCGGAGCGGATGTGAGCGGGCATCTGAGCCCGGGCAGCTTCACCGGCACGTCGCCGGTGTGGCTGCGCGAGCCGGATGACGTCAACGCACTCGTGCCGATGCTCTGGTCGCGCACGGCGGAGAAGGTGGACGGCGTCCTGCACGTCGGCGGGCTCCCCGTCGTCGACGTGGTCGCGAACGTCAACACGCCCGCCTACATCCTCGACGAGGACGACTTCCGTGTCCGAGCCCGCGCGTTCCGCGACGCGTTCGCCGGCTACGACGTCTACTACGCCGGCAAGGCCTTCATCAGCACGGCGGTCGCTCGCTGGGTCGCCGAGGAGGGCCTGCACCTCGACGTGTGCTCCGACGGCGAGCTGACCGTCGCGCTGCGCGCCGAGGTCGACCCGAAGCGGATCGGCTACCACGGCAACAACAAGACGGCCATGGAGCTGCGCCGGGCCGTCGATGCCGGCGTCGGCCGGATCATCGTCGACTCGTTCGTCGAGATCGAGCGCGTGGCCGACGTCGCCGCGCAGCTCGGCGTCGTCCAGCCCGTCATGGTGCGGGTGACAGCAGGTGTCGAGGCGCACACCCACGAGTTCATCGCCACGGCGCATGAGGACCAGAAGTTCGGCTTCTCGATCAGCTCGGGTGACGCCTTCGAGGCGGCCCGGCGCGTCGTCGAGGCCGAGAGCCTGGAGCTGCGCGGGCTGCACAGTCACATCGGCAGCCAGATCTTCGACACCTCGGGCTGGGAGGTGGCGGCCCGGCGCGTCCTGGCCCTGCATGCGCGGATCGGCCAGGAGCTCGGCCGCGTGCTGCCCGAGCTCGACCTCGGCGGCGGCTTCGGCATCGCCTACACGACCCAGGACGACCCGGCTGACCCGGCGGTGCTGGCCGACCAGATCACCACGATCGTCAGGGGGGAGTGCGCCGCGCTCGGCATCGACCGCCCCCACCTCTCGATCGAGCCCGGCCGCGCGATCGTCGGCCCCGCGATGTGCACGGTCTACACGGTCGGCACCGTCAAGGAGGTGGCCCTCGACGGTGGCGCCAGTCGGACCTATGTCAGCGTCGACGGCGGCATGAGCGACAACATCCGCACCGCGCTCTACGACGCGGACTACTCCTGCACGCTCGCCTCGCGCCCCAGCAAGGCCGCCCCCGTCCTTGCGCGGGTGGTGGGCAAGCACTGCGAGTCCGGTGACATCGTGGTCAAGCACGAGTTCCTGCCCGGCGACATCCGGCCCGACGACGTGATCGCGGTGCCCGGCACCGGCGCCTACGGCCGGTCCATGGCCTCCAACTACAACCACGCGCTGCGGCCGCCGGTCGTCGCCGTCAAGGACGGCGCCTATCGGGTCATCGTGCGGCGCGAGACCCCTGACGACCTCCTCGCCACCGACCTGGGCTGAGCCGCGCCCAGCAGGCTCGCTGGCGACGTCGCCGCCGCTCGACGCCCCGCTCCGTTTGAAGGGCGCCTTCGCGGCGGCGCCTTGTCATCGCACGCGCTCGACGCGGCTCAGTCCTCGGCGCGCATGGCCTCGAGCACATCGCGACCGCGTGGCGACAGGCGGTAGCCGACGGGAAGGCTCTCGGTGAGGCCGAGCTCCTTGAGCCGGCGTACGTCGGCCTTGAACGGACGCTTCTCCCGGCCGATAACGGCCGCAAGGGTCTCGGCGAGCTCGGCCGGTCGGGCCTCGATGAGCTCGAGATGCCGTCGGGTCCACGGGCCGTCGCGGCTGCGCCGGTCCATGTCTGCCAACCTCGCGAGGATCTGCCCGAGCTCGTGCGGTCCCGGTCGGCTCTCTCGCAGCGCGACCCGTTCGTCGGCACCGCTGAAACGGACGCCGATTCGATAGACGTCACCCGGCTTGCGTGAGAGGAAGGCACGCAGCTCGGGCAGCGTCGTCCCCGCTCGGGCCGCGTCGCCCTCGGTCAGTGTCTCCGGGTCGACCCGGTCGACCGAGATGAACTCCACCACGCCGACCCGAGTGCGCTGGCGTCCCCCCGCCACATGCATCGGCCGCGACCAGGTCCGGAACGCGAGGTCGACCTCGCCCCGCACGATGCGGTCGAGGTCAGCGTTGGGGAAGAGCACCCGCTCATCGTGGCAGCCGCCACCAGCGAGGAGGGAGGCCGACCTGTCCGCGTTCGACGACGCGTGGGGACCGACCGACGATCCGCCGATACCCTGGACCCATGCGTCCCCTCAAGGTGGCGGTGCTCGGCTGTGGCTCCGTCGGATCCCAGGTCGTTCGGCTGCTCCAGGAGCAGGCCGGCGACCTCGCCGCCCGCGTCGGCGCACCCGTGGAGCTCGCCGGAGTCGCCGTCCGGCGGCTGGAGGCACCGCGCGAGGTCGAGGTGCCGCACGAGCTCCTGACCACCGACGCCCATGCGCTCGTCGCCAGCGGCGACATCGACCTCGTCGTCGAGGTCATCGGCGGCATCGAGCCGGCGCGGGGTCTGATCCTCAGCGCGCTCGAGAACGGCGCCAGCGTCGTCACCGCCAACAAGGCGCTGCTCGCCGAGGACGGCGCGACCCTCTTCGAGGCGGCGGAGAAGGCGGGTCGCGACCTCTACTACGAGGCTGCCGTCGCCGGCGCCATCCCGATCCTGCGTCCGCTGCGCGAGTCCCTCGCCGGCGACAAGGTGACGAAGGTGATGGGCATCGTCAACGGCACGACGAACTACATCCTCGACAAAATGGACACCCAGGGGTCGGGCTTCGACGAGGCACTTGCCGAGGCGCAGGAGCTGGGCTACGCCGAGGCCGACCCGACCGCCGACGTCGAGGGGTTCGACGCGGCCGCGAAGGCCGCCATCCTGGCCAGCCTCGCCTTCCACAGCCGGGTCACGGCCAGTGACGTCCACCGCGAAGGCATCTCCGAGGTCACGGCCGCCGACGTCGCCAGCGCGAAGGCGATGGGCAGCGTCGTCAAGCTGCTGGCGATCGCCGAGCTGACGAACGACTCGGTCAGCGCCCGCGTCCACCCCGTCATGATCTCGCGCAGCCACCCGCTCGCCAGCGTGAGGGAGGCGTTCAACGCCGTCTTCGTCGAGTCGGAGGCGGCCGGCCAGCTCATGTTCTACGGGCGTGGTGCGGGCGGCTCGCCCACCGCGAGCGCGGTGCTCGGCGACCTGGTGACGGTCGCGCGCAACCGGGTGGCTGACACCAAGGGGGCCGGCGAGTCGTCGTACGCCGATCGCGCCGTCCTTCCCATGGGCGAGACGATCACCCGCTACCACGTCTCGCTGGACGTGGCCGACAAGGCGGGCGTGCTCGCCGCGGTTGCCACGGCGTTCGCCGACCACGGCGTGTCGATCCAGACCGTGCGTCAGGAGGGCCGTGACGCCGACGCCCAGCTGGTGGTGGTGAGCCATGAGGCCACTGACGCCCAGCTCGCCGCGACGGTCGAGGCGCTGCGGGGCATGGACATCGTCCGCGACGTCACCAGCGTGATGCGCGTAGAGGGAGAGCTCGCATGACCCAGCAGCCGACGCACCAGTGGCGCGGAGTGATCGAGGAGTACCGCGCCCTGCTCGACATCCCCGCCGACACCGCCGCCGTCAGTCTCGGAGAGGGCGGCACGCCGCTCGTCCGCTCCGACTGGCTCTCCGGCCTCACCGGCGGGGAGGTCTGGCTCAAGATCGAGGGGCAGAACCCGACGGGCTCCTTCAAGGACCGTGGCATGACGGCCGCCATCTCGGTGGCCGTCCACGAGGGCGCGAAGGCATGTGTGTGCGCGAGCACGGGCAACACGTCTGCGTCGATGGCGGCGTACGCCGCGAAGGCGGGCATCACTCCGATCGTCCTGGTCCCTGACGGGAAGATCGCCGCCGGCAAGCTCGCCCAGGCGCTCGTCCACGGCGCACAGGTGATCCAGGTGCGCGGCAACTTCGACGACTGCCTCAAGCTGTCGCGGGGTCTCGCCGAGCACTATCCGGTGGCGCTGGTGAACTCGGTGAACCCGATCAGGCTCGAAGGCCAGAAGACCGCCGCCTTCGAGGTCGTCGACCGCCTCGGCGACGCACCCGACTACCACCTGATGCCGATCGGGAACGCCGGCAACATGTCGGCCTACTGGCTCGGCTACCAGCAGTACGCCGCCGCCGGCCACGCGTCGAAGAAGCCCGTGCTGCGCGCCTTCCAGGCCGAAGGTGCTGCCCCGTTGGTCTTGGGCCGGCCCGTCGAGTTCCCCGAGACCCGGGCGACGGCGATCCGGATCGGCAACCCTGCCTCGTGGAAGCTGGCCGAGGCGGCGAAGGACGCCTCGGGCGGCCGGTTCGCCTCCTTGTCCGACGACGAGATCCTCAGTGCCCAGGCGCAGCTGGCCCGGCGCGACGGCGTCTTCGTCGAGCCGGCGTCGGCCGCCGGGGTGGCTGGCCTGCTGGCCGAGCTGGCGGCGGGTGACTCCTATGCGGGCGCCACGGTCGTCATCACGGTGACCGGCCACGGGCTCAAGGACACCGTGACCGCGTTGGAGTTCTTCGGCGAGATCCCCCAGGTCGTCGTCGATGCGGAGATCGACGTGGCGGCCTCCGCAGCTGGGCTCGTCTGACCCGATGGGATCGTTCGTCCCAGGGCCCGTGCGGGTCACGGTGCCGGCCACGTCCGCCAACCTCGGGCCGGGCTATGACTCGCTCGGGCTCGCGCTCGAGCTGCGCGACGGTCTGGAGGCCGAGGTCACCTCCTCCGGCCTCGTCGTCGAGGTCGAGGGGGCGGGCGCCGGCGCCGTGCCGCTCGACGAGAGCCACCTCGTGGTCAGGTCGATGCGGGCGGCGTTCGACCTCCTGGGAGGTCAGCCGGCGGGGCTGCGGCTGCGGTGCCGCAACGTCGTCCCGCACGCCCGCGGCCTGGGCTCCTCCTCCGCGGCGATCGTCGGCGGCGTCGTGCTCGCCCGAGCGCTGGTTGCGGGCGGCGAGCTCCTGCTGGACGACGAGTCGGCATTCGGCCTGACCGCTGAGCTCGAGGGTCACCCCGACAACGTCGCCCCTGCCTACTTCGGTGGGTTCGTGATCTCGGGGGAGAACGGCGGCGCGGAGCAGGGCCGGAGCTTCTGGGCGGTGCCGGCGTCGGTGGACCCGCGTGTCAGTGCGGTGGTGTTCGTGCCCCCCACCGGGGTCGAGACGAAGGTCGCCCGCGGCTTGCTCCCCAGTCATGTGCCCCACGGGGAGGCGGCCGCGGACGCTGCGCGCGCCGCCCTGTTGGTGGCCGCCCTGGCCAGCCAGCCGGAGCAGCTGCACCGGGCGACGCGGGACTACCTCCACCAGGAGTATCGCCGTCCCGCCATGCCGGACTCGCTCGCACTGGTCGACGCGCTCCGCGCCGACGGCATCGCGGCCGTCGTCTCGGGTGCAGGTCCGACGGTGCTGGCCTTCACCGACGGTGACGGCTCGGCCCTCACGGGGAAGCTGCTCGCCAGGTGCCCCGAGGGATGGACCGCCCGGCATCTCGACGTCTCGATGGACGGCGCTCGCGTCGACTAGCGGACCCGTGACGGAATCACCACGCCACGCCCGGTGTTAGGGTGGTGACGCGCCGCACAGTTCGGCGTGGCATCATCAGGACCCATCGGTCCGCGATGCGCGAACCTTCTTCCCTCATCCCGCGCAGACGCGCTCTGCCCAGGTCGGGAGACCCCTCAGCGAGGGAAGCTAGACATCAGGTCAGCCACCGGCGTCACGCCGGGTCAGGCTGTGATACGTGGGAAGGACCTCACGTGACGGAAACCATCGAACCCACCGCCGCCGGCACCGAAGGCGCCGCGAAGAAACGTGGTGGGCTCAACGCGATGCTGCTCGCGGACCTCAAGGCCATGGCGAGCGGCATGGGCATCAGCGGGGCCGGCTCCATGAAGAAGGCCCAGCTCATCGACGCCATCAAGGCCGCCCAGTCGGGCGGCGGCCGTGCCACGCGGGCCGGGGACGACGCTCCGACGTCGGATGCAGGCGCGATCACCACGCGGCCACGGCGTGGAGCCCCCCGCGCCACGAAGGGGCAGGCCGACGCGCCTGCACAGAGCGAGACGACCCCGGCCGCGACATCGGCGCAGCCGGAGGTGAAGGCGCCCGCCGCCCAGGCGGAGCCCGCCGGCGAGCCTGCCCGCGCCCCGCGCAAGCCGCGGACGGGTCGGCGTGCGGCGGTCCAGGAGAGCGCGACGACCGAGCCGGCGGTCGTCGCTCGGCGCGAGCCGGAGCCCGAGCCGCAGCTGGACCTCGAGCTGGAGCGAACCCAGCAGACCGCGCCGCGTGAGCGGCAGGGCGAGCGGCAGGGCGAGCGGCGGCCCGGCCAGGGCCGCGCCCGAGCCGAGCACAGCGAGATCGGCGATCAGCGCGATCAGCGCGATCAGCGCGACCAGCGCGATCAGCGCGACCAGGGCGACCAGGGCGACCAGGGCGACCACCGTGGTCACGGCGAGTCCGAGAGCGAGGGCCAGCCCCAGGGGCACGGCCAGCCTCACGGCCAGGGGCAGGGCCAGGGCGTCAACCGCGACGGCGATGACGGCGGCAGTCGTCGCAACCGGCGTCGCCGTGGCCGAGACCGGGACCGCGACCGCAACGCGCCGCCGCGCCCGGGCGCCCAGCGCAGCGAGCCGGACACCGACATCCGCGACGACGACGTGCTCGTCCCTGCCGCCGGCATCCTCGACGTTCTCGACAACTACGCGTTCGTGCGGACCAGCGGCTACCTGCCCGGTCCTGACGACGTCTACGTCTCGTTGTCGATGGTCCGCAGGCTCGGCCTTCGCCGGGGCGATGCCATCACGGGGCAGGTGCGCCAGCCGCGTGAGGGGGAGCGCCGGGAGAAGTTCAACCCGATGGTGCGCATCGACACGGTCAACGGTGCCGAGCCGTCGGCTGCGCAGAGCCGGGTGGAGTTCTCCAAGCTGACCCCCCTTTACGCCAACGAGCGGCTTCGCATGGAGACCGACGCGACGAACATGATCGGTCGCGTGATCGACATCGCCGCGCCGATCGGCAAGGGCCAGCGCGGCCTCATCGTCTCGCCCTCGAAGGCCGGCAAGACGATGATCATGCAGTCGATCGCCAACTCGATCACGACGAACAACCCTGAGTGCCACCTCATGGTGGTGCTGGTCGACGAGCGGCCGGAGGAGGTCACCGACTTCGAGCGCTCGGTCAAGGGCGAGGTCATCTCCTCGACGTTCGACCGGCCGGCCTCCGACCACACGATCGTGGCCGAGCTCGCCATCGAGCGGGCCAAGCGCCTCGTCGAGCTGGGTCACGACGTCGTCGTGCTGCTCGACGGCATCACCAGGTTGGGGCGTGCCTACAACCTCGCGGCGCCGGCGAGCGGCCGGATCCTCTCCGGCGGCGTCGACTCGGCCGCCCTCTACCCTCCGAAGAGGTTCTTCGGCGCCGCCCGCAACATCGAGAACGGCGGCTCGCTGACGATCCTCGCGACGGCCCTCATCGAGAGCGGCTCGAAGATGGACGAGGTGATCTTCGAGGAGTTCAAGGGCACGGGCAACATGGAGATCCGGCTGCGCCGCGACTTCGCCGAGAAGCGGGTCTTCCCCGCGATCGACGCCGTCCAGTCGGGCACTCGTCGCGAGGAGCTCCTCATGAGCAAGGAGGAGCTCGCGATCATCTGGAAGCTGCGCCGCGTGCTCTCGGCGCTCGACGGGCAGCAGGCGCTGGAGCTGCTCTTGGAGCGCCTCAAGAAGACGCACAGCAACATCGAGTTCCTCATGCAGGTGCAGAAGACGACCCCGGGAACAGACCAGATCTGAGCCAGGGTCTTTCCGGAGGAGCTGGCATGCCGCCGACACAGCGCGCGCCCCTCGTCGTGGTGATGGGCGTGTCCGGGTCCGGGAAGTCGACGGTCGGGGCCGCGCTGGCGCAGCGGCTGCGGGTCCCGTTCGTCGACGGCGACGACCTGCACCCGCCCGAGAACATCGCGAAGATGGCGGCCGGCCACGCGCTCGACGACCTCGACCGACACCCGTGGCTCGAGGCGGTCGGCACGTGGCTGGCCGCGCACCGGAGCAGCGGTGGCGTCGTCAGCTGCTCCGCCTTGAAGCGGGCCTACCGCGATCAGCTGCGCCAGCACGTCCCTGAGCTGGAGGTCGTCCAGCTGGACGGCACTCCCGAGGTCATCGCGGCACGCCAGGCCACACGAGCCGGCCACTTCATGCCCGCATCTCTGCTGGCGTCGCAGTTCGCGACCCTCGAGCCACTGGCTCCGGACGAGCGCGGACTCGTCCTGGACGTGACCCAGCCCGTCGACGTCATCGTCGAGGATTACGTCGGCCGGGGCGGGAATTCGTCGGCCCGGACGTGTGTTGACTAACATTGATCCGTTCCGGCACCGGTTCACCGCGTGCGTCGCACGAGGACCCGGGCCCTGAGTGATGAGGACATCCATGAAGGCCGACATCCACCCGCAGTACGTCGAGACCCAGGTCACCTGCACCTGCGGCGCGACGTTCACCACGCGCTCGACCAAGACCGACGGCGTCATCCGCGCCGACGTCTGCTCGCAGTGCCACCCGTTCTACACCGGCAAGCAGAAGATCCTCGACACCGGCGGCCGCGTCGCCAGGTTCGAGGCCCGCTACGGCAAGAAGTAGCTGCGTCGAAGCGCCGGCCCCCGCCATCGTGCGGGAGGCCGGCGCTCGTCATTTCCCCGGCTATCTCGGGCCGGGCTGGTCCGCGGTCTCGGGGATCGGCTCGCCTCGGACAGCTCCCGTGCCGCCTTGCCTGGACTGAGTGAAGCGAGGGAGGAACGACCGAGCGCAGCGAGGGAAGGCAAGGCATGAAGGGCGCGGGAGCACGCGCCGAAGCGAAGCGGAGGCGCTAAATGGCACAGTTCGAAGCTGTCGAGGGGCTCGTCGAGGAGCACCGTGAGCTGGAGGGACGGCTCGCGGCGCCGGAGACGCACGCCGACGCACGGCTGGCCAAGCAGCTCAACCAGCGCTACGCCGAGCTGAGTGCGATCATCGGCGCCTACCGGCACTGGCAACAGCTCGGCGACGACATCGAGGCCGCGCGCATGCTGGCCGCCGAGGACGCCTCGTTCGCCGACGAGGCCGACCAGCTCGCCGAGCAGCGCACGGAGGCCGAGGAGCGACTGCGTCGCCTGCTGGTGCCGCGCGACCCGTCCGATGACAAGGACGCGATCCTCGAGGTGAAGTCGGGGGAGGGCGGCGAGGAGTCGGCGCTCTTCGCCGGTGACCTGCTCCGGATGTACACCCGCTACGCGGAGCGTCATGGCTGGAGGACCGAGATGCTCGACGCCACCGAGTCCGACCTCGGGGGCTACAAGTCGGTGACCGTGGCGGTGAAGGCCAAGGGCTCCTCAGAGCCGGGCCGGGCGCCGTACGCGCTGCTCAAGTTCGAGGGCGGCGTCCACCGCGTGCAGCGTGTGCCGGTCACCGAGAGCCAGGGCCGCGTGCACACCAGCGCTGCGGGCGTCCTGGTGATGCCCGAGGCCGAGCAGGTCGATGTGACGATCGACGAGAACGATCTGCGCATCGACGTGTTCCGCAGCTCCGGTCCGGGAGGCCAGAGCGTGAACACGACCGACTCCGCCGTGCGGATCACCCACCTCCCGACGGGCATCGTGGTCAGCTGCCAGAACGAGAAGAGCCAGCTGCAGAACAAGGAGCAGGCGCTCCGCATCCTCCGCTCCCGGCTGCTGCAGGCCGCGCAGGACGCGGCCGACGCCGAGGCGAGCGATGCTCGGCGCAGCCAGGTGCGCACGGTGGATCGGTCGGAGCGCATCCGGACCTACAACTACCCGGAGAACCGGATCTCCGACCACCGCACCGGCTACAAGGCCTACAACCTCGACCAGGTGCTCGACGGCGACCTCGGGCCAGTGCTCGATTCGGCCGTCGAGGCCGACCTCGCCGCGCGTCTTGCGTCGCTCGAGGGCTGATGGCAGCGGCCACCCGACGCGGGCTGCTCGCCACGGGCGTGGTGCTCCTGCGCGAGGGCGGTGTCGCAAGCCCGGAGCACGACGCCGGCGAGCTGCTCGCCCACACCTTGGGCGTGAGCCGGGGCCACCTCGTGCTCGTCGACCACATCAGCGACGAGCAGGCTGACCGCTACCTGGCGCTGGTGGCCCGCCGCGCGGCGCGGGAGCCGCTCCAGCACCTGACCGGAGTCGCCTACTTCCGTCACGTCGAGCTCGCCGTGGGTCCGGGCGTGTTCGTGCCACGGCCCGAGACCGAGCTGCTGGCCGGGTGGGCGATCGAGCAGTGCCACCGTTGGTCGGGTGACCCGGCTCGTTGGTCGAGTAGCGACCGCGAGGGACGAGCGGGCGCGTATCGAGACCCGGGCCCGGTCGTCGTCGACCTGTGCACGGGCTCGGGTGCGATCGCCAAGAGCCTGGCCGACGAGGTGCCGAACGCCCGGGTCCACGCGGTCGAGCTGGACGAGGCGGCGTACGCCTGGGCGATGCGCAACCTCGCGGGCACCGGCGTCGACCTGCGTCACGGGGACATGGGCTCCGGCTTCGACGACCTGGCCGGCACCGTCGACGTCGTCGTCTGCAACCCGCCCTACATCCCTCTCGACGCGTGGGAGTCCGTCGCGATCGAGGCCCGGGACCACGACCCGGATCTCGCGCTCTACTCCGGGGACGACGGGCTCGACGCGATGCGGGTGCTCGAGCAGCGCGCCGCCGTGCTGCTGCGGCCCGGGGGAGTGGTCGGCGCCGAGCACGCCGACGAGCAGGGGCCGGACGGGCTTCGCGGCGGTGCGCCGGCGGTCTTCGCCGCGAGCGGACGGTGGGTCGACGTGCGCGACCACGTCGATCTCGCGGGGCGCCCCCGCTTCACGACCGCGAGGCTGGCACGATGACCTCTGTGAGTGAGCGTTTCGTGGCCGTCACCGAGCAGGACGTCAGCACCGCGGTCGACGCCGCGGCGCGGGCGATCACCCGAGGCGAGCTCGTGGTGATCCCCACCGACACGGTCTACGGCATCGGTGCCGACGCCTTCGACCCGGTCGCGGTGAAGGCGCTGCTCGCCGCGAAGGGGCGCGGTCGGGAGATGCCGCCGCCCGTGCTGGTCTCCTCGGCCGCGACGCTCGATGCCCTGGCCGTTCGCGTGCCCAGCTGGGCGCGGGCGCTGACCGAGGCGTTCTGGCCCGGTGCGCTGACGCTGGTGTGCCACCAGCAGAGCTCGCTCCAGTGGGACCTCGGCGAGACCCGGGGGACCGTCGCGGTCCGGGTCCCCGACCACCCGATCGCCATCGCGGTGCTCGAGCGCACCGGACCTCTCGCGGTGAGCTCGGCGAACCGGACCGGCATGCCGGCCGCGA
The DNA here is from genome assembly GCF_054653495.1 of Nocardioides sp. AN3. Taxonomy (NCBI): domain Bacteria; kingdom Bacillati; phylum Actinomycetota; class Actinomycetes; order Propionibacteriales; family Nocardioidaceae; genus Nocardioides; species Nocardioides sp. AN3. Next base: position 64,591 of record NZ_BAAIGC010000005.1, on the reverse strand, counting down.
CCGATGCGGACGGAGCCGAGGAGATGTTGGGGCACGCCGTGTCCGTCGTCGTCGACGCGGGGCCCACGCCCGGCGCCGACCCGTCCACGATCGTGGACGCGACGGGGGAGTCGCCACGCCTGCTCCGCCTCGGTGCCATCAGCGTCGCGCGGCTCAACGAGGTGCTCGCTCCGCATGGCGTCACCCTCGCCGACGGCGCTGGCGACGAAGGCGAGTAGTGCGCGCCTATCTCCTGCTCTTCCTCGTCGCCGCCGCCGTCACCTACCTCCTGACGGTCATTGCACGCGAGCTCGCACTCCGCACCGGCGCGGTCGCACGCGTGCGTGACCGCGACGTGCACGCCGAGCCGATCCCCTACATGGGCGGCATGGCGATGCTCGGAGGTCTGGGGGCCGCCTACCTCGTCGCCCGGCAGCTCCCGTTCCTCGCCGGCGGCTCGCCCTTCGTGCTGCGTGACGCGGGAGTCGTCCTCGTGGCGGGCGCCATCATCTGCATGGTCGGGGTGCTCGACGACATCTTCGAGCTCGACGCGCTCACGAAGCTGGGCGGACAGGTGCTCGCCACGGCCTTCCTCATCGCCTTCAACATCCAGTACTTCTTCATCCCCACGGGCGGGAACACCTTCTTCTCCCTCGACCCGACCCAAGGTGCGCTGCTGACCGGCGTCATGGTGGTCGCCACAGTCAACGCCGTGAACTTCATCGACGGGCTCGACGGCCTCGCGGCAGGCGTCGTCGGGATCGGGGCGCTGGCGTTCTTCGCGTTCTGCTACGGCATCACGCGCCTCAACCAGGTCGAACGGGCCAGCACGGCGGCCCTGCTGAGCGTCGCGCTCGCCGGCGCCTGCGTGGGCTTCCTCGTGCACAACTGGAACCCGGCGCGCCTGTTCATGGGTGACAGCGGCTCGATGCTCCTCGGCCTGGTCCTCTCGGCGAGCGCCGTCAGCCTCTCCGGCCAGTTCACTCCCGGAGAGCTGAGCCAGGGGGTCAGCGGCTCGGCGGCCAGCCTGCTCCCGACCTTCCTTCCGATCGCCCTGCCGCTCACCCTGCTGCTCGTGCCGATCGCGGACCTGGTCATGGCCGTCGTCCGGCGCACGCGGGCCGGCCGTTCGCCTTTCGCGCCCGACAAGCAGCACCTCCACCACCGCCTGCTCGAGATCGGCCACTCGCAGCGGCGTGCGGTCCTCATCATGTGGCTGTGGGCGGGACTGATCGCCTTCGGATCGTCGTTCGCCAGCCTCTACTCCGGCCCCTGGATGTGGGGGACGCTCGTCGCCTCGCTCCTCATCACGCTGGCCCTGACCTTCCTGCTGCCCAAGCTGCGGCAGGTCGACCCGGCGGCGCCCGCCGGGGCCCGAGCGAGCGGGTAGAACGTTCCAATTCGAAGGCAAGGAACGCTTGTGATAACTTTCACGAGCGATCCGACGACTACCTCTCCCTAGAACGGCCGCCACTGATGACGACCGAGACGAAGCAGGTCCGCGCCACCTCAGGTGCCGGCACGCTCCTCGGTGCGGCCTCGAGCGCGCTGCCGTTCGGCTTCGCGGTGGCGGTGGTGGGGCTCGCGGTCGACGGCCCCGCGGCGCTGTACGCGGGCCTCGCGGCCACCCTCGTGACGGCGGGTGTCCTCGCCGGCGGTGCCCTCTTCGTCGGGGTCGTGGCCCGCGTGATGCCCGTGGCCTCGCTGCTCCTCGCCCTGTTGACCTACGCCTGCCAGGTGATGGTCCTGACGCTGGCGCTCACGGCGGTCGCCGGCTCGGGTGACAACACCGTGACGCGGTGGGCTGCGGGGTCGCTCATCGCCGTCACCCTGGCTTGGACGCTGGCGCACCTGCTGTTCGCGACCCGCCGCCGGATCGCCGTCTACGATGTGACTCTTCCAGGGGAGACTGCATCGGCGCTCGATGAGACGAGCGAGGCCACTGGGGCGGGTGCGCGGTGATCGCCCGCGGCTGCTATTGTCCGGGGCGCGATGGCACCCCACGACTCCCCGCGCAGGGACCCATGGCGCTCCTTCGGCTACCTGGTGGCCGGCGTGGGGTTCTACGGCGCGATCGGCTGGGGACTGGATCGGTGGCTGGGGACGAGGTTCCTGGTCGCGGTTGGGATCCTCTTCGGCGCGGCACTGGGTCTCTACATGACGTGGGCGTCGCTACGTCCGGACATGGGCGCCGGCAAGGAAGACCCGGGTAGCGATCGCGACCCGAAGACGTAAGGCTGACGAGTTGTATCTGAAGAAGAGAGTGCAGGAGGCGCAGTGAGTTCGCTCGCGACGGTGGTCAGGGCCGAGGAGTTCAACGCTCCGGGCCCGTCGAACTTCGACCTCCCCGGCTTCTTCGACTCCTCGGTCACGAAGCCGATGGTCCAGTTGGTCCTGGCGGCGATCATCGTGTTCGCCTTCTTCTGGCTGGCGGTCCGCCGCGGGACACTGGTCCCGAGCAGGCTGCAGTACGCCGGCGAGAGCGCCTACAACATGGTGCGCAACGGCGTCGCCCGCGATGTCATCGGCGGACACGACTTCCGGGCGTTCGTGCCGTACCTCGTCGCCCTGTTCTTCTTCATCCTGGTGAACAACGTCTTCGCGACGATCCCGTTCATCCAGTTCCCGACCTTCTCGCGCGCCTCGATGGCTTACGCGCTCGCGGCTCTCTCCTGGGTGATCTACAACGCGGTCGGCATCAGGCGGCACGGATTGCTGGGCTATCTCAAGCTCCAGACCGTCCCCTCGGGCGTGACCGTCTTCATGCTGCCGCTGCTGGTGCCGTTGGAGTTCTTCTCCAACATCCTGGTCCGACCGGTCACGCTGGCCCTTCGTCTGTTCGCCAACATGTTCGCCGGCCACATCCTGCTCATCCTGTTCGCGACCGGTGGCCTCTACCTCATCCAGCACGGCGGGATCGGGTACGTCGCAGGCCCGGTGGCCTGGCTGCTGGCGGTCGCCATCGCGTTCCTGGAGCTCCTGGTCCAGTTCCTGCAGGCCTACGTCTTCGTCCTGCTCAACGCGATGTACATCCAGGGCGCGCTCGCCGAAGAGCACTGAGCCGCTCCCCGCTCCCACCGAGCTTTCAACTCCAACAGCAGTAAATCAACCGGAAGGAAATACCGCCGTGAACGGCAACCTCAACATGATCGGGTACGGCCTGGCTGCGATCGGCCCCGGTGTCGGCATCGGTCTGATCTTCGCCGCCTACATCTCCGGCGTTGCCCGCCAGCCCGAGGCGCAGAGCCGCCTCCAGGCGATCGCGATCCTCGGCTTCGCGCTGGCCGAGGCGCTCGCCATCATCGGTATCGCCCTCGCGTTCGTGCTCTGATCGACGACTAGCGGGATCTAACCTAGGAAGCTGCCATGCAGACAGTTGTGACCCTGGCCGCCGAAGCGGGCCACGAGGAGAACCCGCTCGGGTTCGTCTGGTCCGAGTTCATCCTCTCGCTGGTCGTCTTCGGCATCCTGCTCTTCCTCATCTGGAAGTACGTCGTGCCGCGGTTCGAGCAGACCTACGCCGAGCGCACGACGGCGATCGAGGGTGGCCTGGCCGCTGCCGAGAGCAAGCAGGCCGAGGCTGACGCGAAGCTCGCCGAGCTCGAGCAGCAGCTCGCCGACGCGCGCCACGAGGCGTCTCGGATCCGCGAGGAGGCGCGTGAGCAGGGCGCTCAGATCGTCGCCGAGATGCGTGAGCAGGCGCAGGTCGAGGCCGCGCGCATCGTCGAGCACGGCAAGGCGCAGATCGAGGCCGAGCGCCAGCAGGCGGTCACCTCGCTGCGCGCCGAGGTCGGCGGCCTGGCCACCGGCCTGGCCGGTCGCATCGTCGGCGAGAGCCTCGAGGACGACGCTCGCCAGAGCCGAGTGGTCGAGCGCTTCCTGGCCGAGCTCGAGGCCGGCGTTGAGACTGAGTCGATCCGCTGATGGGCAGTTCCCAGTTGCAGTTCCGCGGTGGTTCGGCGGAGGCGGTCGCCGCCCTCACCGGCGAGCTGGTCGGGCTGACCGGCTCAGGTGAGGGGGCGAGCGCCCTCGCCGACGGCCTCTTCTCCCTCTCCCAGGCGCTGAGGTCGGAGCCTGCGCTGCGGCGGTTCCTCACCGATGTCTCCGTCCCGACCGAGGCCAAGCAGGGCTTGGCGCGGGAGGTCTTCGGGGGCCAGGTGCCGGACGGAGCCCTGACCTTGGTGGCGTCGGCGGTCGGCCGCCGCTGGACCGCCAGCCATGACCTGGCCGACGCCCTCGAGCACCTGAGCGAGGTCGCGACCGTGCGCTCCGCCGGCGGCGAGGCCGAGCGGCTCGCCGACGAGCTCTTCACCTTCGGCCAGTCGGTCCAGGCCACCCCGGAGCTGCGCGACGCGCTCTCGGACCCGGTGCGCTCGACGCAGGACAAGGCGAGGCTGGTCGACGACCTTCTGGCCGGCAAGGCGCTGCCGGCCACCGTCACGCTTGCCAAGCAGGCCCTGGCCGGGACCTACCGCACGGTCTCGGCGGCTCTGGCCGAGTACCAGAAGGTGGCTGCGGCCGTCCACGAGGAGGGCGTGGCCACGGTCCGCGTCGCCAAGCCGCTCACCGACAGCGAGACCGAGCGCCTCGGCGCTGTCCTGCAGCGGACCTACGGGCGTCCGATCCACCTCAACCAGCTGGTCGACCCCCAGGTGCTGGGTGGCATCCGGGTCGAGATCGGCGACGATGTCATCGACGGCACCATCGCCAGCCGCTTGGACGACGCCCGCCGGGACCTCTCCGGCAACCGGGCCGGCTGACCCACGACGTTCACCACGAAGATTCGAGAGAGAAGGCATCAGGAGATGACGGAGCTTTCCATCCGTCCGGAGGAGATCCGCGACGCGCTGAGCAAGTACGTCGCCGAGTACAAGCCGGAGGCCGCTGCCCGCGAGGAGGTCGGCACCGTCTCGCAGACCGCCGACGGCATCGCGCGCGTCACGGGTCTGCCCTCGGCCATGGCGAACGAGCTGCTCGAGTTCGAGGACGGCACCCTCGGCCTCGCCCTGAACCTCGACACTCGCGAGATCGGCGTCGTCGTCCTCGGTGACTTCGACAAGATCGAGGAGGGCCAGACGGTCCGCCGGACCGGCGAGGTCCTCTCGGTCCCGGTGGGCGACGGCTACCTCGGCCGCGTCGTGGACCCGCTCGGCACCCCGATCGACGGTCTCGGTGAGATCCAGACGAGCGGTCGCCGCGCCCTCGAGCTCCAGGCCCCCGGCGTCATGGCGCGCAAGTCGGTGCACGAGCCCCTGGCCACCGGCATCAAGGCGATCGACGCCATGACGCCGATCGGCCGCGGCCAGCGTCAGCTGATCATCGGCGACCGTGCGACGGGCAAGACCACGATCGCGATCGACACGATCATCAACCAGAAGCAGAACTGGGAGACCGGCGACCCGACGAAGCAGGTGCGCTGCATCTACGTCGCCATCGGCCAGAAGGGCTCGACCATCGCCTCGGTGCGTGGCGCCCTCGAGGAGGCCGGCGCGCTGGAGTACACCACCATCGTCGCGGCTCCGGCCTCCGACAGCGCCGGCTTCAAGTACCTGGCGCCCTACACCGGCTCCGCCATCGGCCAGCAGTGGATGTACGAGGGCAAGCACGTCCTCATCGTCTTCGACGACCTGACCAAGCAGGCCGAGGCCTACCGCGCCGTGTCGCTGCTGCTGCGCCGTCCGCCGGGCCGCGAGGCCTACCCGGGTGACGTCTTCTACCTGCACAGCCGGCTCCTTGAGCGGTGCGCGAAGCTGTCCGACGAGCTGGGTGCCGGCTCCATGACCGGCCTGCCGATCATCGAGACCAAGGCCAACGACGTCTCGGCGTTCATCCCGACCAACGTCATCTCGATCACCGACGGTCAGATCTTCCTGCAGTCCGACCTGTTCGCCGCCAACCAGCGCCCGGCCATCGACGTCGGCGTGTCCGTGTCGCGCGTCGGCGGTGCGGCGATGACCAAGGCGATGAAGGCCGTCACCGGCTCCCTCAAGGTCGACCTGGCGCAGTTCCGCGCCATGGAGGCGTTCGCCATGTTCGCCTCCGACCTCGACGCCGCCTCGCGCCAGCAGCTCGACCGCGGTCAGCGCCTGATGGCCCTGCTCAAGCAGCCGGCCTACTCGCCCTACCCGGTCGAGGAGATGACGGTGTCCCTGTGGCTGGGCACCACCGGTCGCCTGGACAAGCTCCCGGTCGTCGACGTGCTCAAGTTCGAGCAGGAGTTCATCGACTACGTCAAGCGCTCCAAGCCCGGCATCCTGGACGGCATCCGTGAGACGCTGAAGTTCGAGGACTCGACCGAGTCCGAGCTCTCTGCGGCGTACGAGTCCTTCCTCGGCCAGTTCGAGACCTCCGAGGGCGGCTCCCTCCGGGCCGGCTCGGAGAGGACCGAGGCCCTCGGGGACGCGGACGTCGAGCAGGAGCAGATCGTCAAGCAGAAGCGAGGCTGACGTGGCCGTATCGCTGCGTGAGTACCGCGCGCGGATCAAGTCGACGGAGTCGATGAAGAAGATCACGCGCGCCATGGAGCTCATCGCTGCGTCCCGCATCATCAAGGCGCAGCAGCGGGCGGGCGCGGCCGCGCCGTACGCGCGCGAGCTGACGCGGGCGGTCTCGGCCGTGGCGACGTACTCCAACGTGGACCACGCGCTGACGACGGAGCCCGAGCGTGCCGACCGCGCCGCGGTCCTGGTCGTCACCAGCGACCGCGGCCTGGCCGGGGCCTACTCCTCGAGCGTGCTGCGTGAGGCCGAGGGCCTGGTCGAGAAGCTCAAGGGGGAGGGCAAGCAGGTCGACCTCTACGTCTCCGGGCGCAAGGGCGAGGCGTTCTACAAGTTCCGTGGCCGCTCGATCGTCAAGGCCTGGACCGGCCACTCCGACCAGCCGTCCTACGACGTCGCCAAGGAGATCGGCCAGACGCTGATCTCGGCGTTCCTCGCCGGGGAGGCCGAGGGCGGCGAGGACGTGTTCCCAGGCGTCGACGAGGTCCACCTCGTCTACACCCGGTTCCGGTCGATGCTGGTCCAGGAGCCCACCGCCGTGCGCCTCCTCCCGTTGGAGGTCGTCGAGGGCATCGAGCCGCCGGCCGAGGACGAGGTCCTGCCGCTCTACGAGTTCGAGCCGTCGGCCGAGCAGGTGCTCGACGGGCTCCTCCCGCAGTACGTCCAGAGCCGCATCTGGTATGCGCTGCTCCAGGCCGCGGCCTCCGAGCTCGCGGCTCGCCAGAAGGCGATGAAGTCGGCGACGGACAACGCCCAGGAGCTGATCAAGAAGTACACGCGGATCGCCAACCAGGCTCGCCAGGCCGGCATCACGCAGGAGATCAGCGAGATCGTCGGTGGCGTCAACGCGCTGGCCGACGCCAACGCCGGCAACGACTAAGACACAGCACGACTGAGAACCCACGAATCCAAGGACCTACACCATGACTGCAACGGTTGACGAGACGCAGACCCAGACCGGCGGGGCCAGCACCGGCCGCATCGCCCGGGTCATCGGCCCGGTCGTCGACGTGGAGTTCCCCGTCGACGCCATGCCGGAGATCTACAACAAGCTCGAGGTCGAGGTGACCATCGAGGGCGAGACCGCGGTGCTCCCGCTCGAGGTCGCGCAGCACATCGGCGACGGCGTGGTGCGCGCGATCTCGCTGAAGCCGACCGACGGCCTGGTGCGCGGTGCGACGGTCATCGACACGGGCGGCCCGATCTCGGTGCCGGTCGGCGACGTGACGCTCGGCCACGTCTTCAACGCCACCGGGGACATCCTCAACCTCGAGGACGGCGAGAAGCTCGAGATCAACGAGCGCTGGGGCATCCACCGCAAGGCGCCCGCGTTCGACCAGCTCGAGTCGAAGACGCAGATGTTCGAGACCGGCATCAAGGTCATCGACCTGCTGACGCCGTATGTCACGGGCGGCAAGATCGGCCTCTTCGGCGGTGCGGGCGTCGGCAAGACCGTCCTCATCCAGGAGATGATCGCCCGTGTGGCCCGCAACCACGGTGGTGTGTCGGTGTTCGCCGGCGTCGGCGAGCGCACCCGTGAGGGCAACGACCTGATCGTCGAGATGCAGGAGGCCGGCGTCTTCGGCCAGACCGCGCTCGTCTTCGGCCAGATGGACGAGCCGCCGGGCACGCGTCTGCGCGTCGCCCTCTCGGCCCTGACGATGGCGGAGTACTTCCGCGACGTGCAGAAGCAGGACGTGCTGCTGTTCATCGACAACATCTTCCGGTTCACTCAGGCGGGCTCCGAGGTCTCGACCCTGCTCGGCCGCATGCCGTCCGCGGTGGGCTACCAGCCCAACCTCGCCGACGAGATGGGCGTCCTGCAGGAGCGGATCACCTCGACGCGCGGTCACTCGATCACGTCGATGCAGGCGATCTACGTGCCCGCCGACGACTACACCGACCCGGCTCCGGCCACGACGTTCGCGCACCTCGACGCCACCACGGAGCTCTCGCGTGAGATCGCGTCGCTGGGCATCTACCCGGCCGTGGACCCCCTGACGTCGACCTCGCGGATCCTCGACCCGCAGTACATCGGCCAGGCACACTACGACTGCGCCATCCGGGTCAAGCAGATCCTCCAGCGCAACAAGGAGCTGCAGGACATCATCGCGATCCTCGGTGTCGACGAGCTGTCCGAGGAGGACAAGATCGTCGTCTCGCGGGCCCGCCGCATCCAGCGGTTCCTCTCGCAGAACACCTACGTCGCGAAGCAGTTCACGGGCATTGAGGGCTCCACGGTCCCGGTCTCCGAGACGATCGAGGCGTTCAACAAGATCTGCGACGGTGACTACGACCACGTGGCCGAGCAGGCGTTCTTCATGTGCGGCGGTCTGGACGACGTCGAGCAGAAGTGGGCCGAGATCCAGAAGAACCTCTGATGGCCGGCTCTGAGGCAACCAGCTTCTTGACGGTCGAGCTCGTCGCCGCCGACCGGACCGTGTGGTCCGGCGAGGCGACGATGGTGATCGCTCGGACCACCGAGGGCGACGTCGGCGTGCTGCGCGGCCACGCGCCGATGCTGTCGCTGCTCACGGACGCCGTCGTCGAGATCAACCCCGAGGAGGGGCCTGTCGTCGTCGCGACCGTCGACGGCGGGTTCCTCTCCGTCGCGAACGACCGGGTCTCGATCCTGTCCGAGCATGCCCTCCTCGCCGAGGAGATCAACATCGACGAGGCTCGGACCGAGCTGGAGCAGGCCCGCGGCCTGATCGGCTCCGACGACGAGTCGGAGCGCCGCATCCGCCGCGCCGAGGCACGCATCCGCGCCGTCGAGAAGGCCTCCTGAGGTCCAGGCCGAGGACGGAGAGGGATGCCGACATGGGAGTGGGTGCTTGACGCCGTCGGCGTGCTGCTCATCCTGGTCGTCTGCTACTTCGTCGCACTGATGGTGCGCCGCCGCGTCCTCGGACGCAACGGCGGCACCTTCGAGCTCAGTCACCGCGTCCGGGCCGGTCGGCCCGGGCGCGGTTGGCTTCTCGGGATCGGGCGCTACTCCGGGGAGACCCTGGAGTGGTTCCGCGTCTTCTCGCTCTCGCCGCGGCCCCGACGCAGGTGGGAGCGGATGACCATGGCCTACGAGGCGAGCCGGATGCCCGAGGGGGCCGAGACCATGGCGCTCTACCCGGGCCACGTGGTCGTCACCTGCGTGTACGACGGTGGGCTGGTCGAGCTGGCCATGGCGCCGGCCTCGCTGACGGGCTTCCAGGCGTGGCTGGAGTCGCGTCCCCCCGGCACCGACTGGTCCCGCTGAGCCTCAAAGCCGGTGAGCCGTCGCAGATGCCCGCGGCGAAGGCGCCGAGCCGACCGGCTCGGCGCCTTCGCCGCGGGCATCTGCGACGGCTCACCGCCGTTCCTCAGGCGGTGGGACGGCCGCCCTCGTAGAGCCGCGGGACCGGGTGGTTGGCCGCGAAGACGCCGTAGGGGTCGACGGCCGAGCGGATGCCCTTGAGCTGCAGCCACCTGTCCTCGTCGTAGGCCTTGCGGGTCTCCCCGGCCGTCTCGACGAAGTTGAGGTAGGGACGGCCCGTGGCGAACGGCTCCAGCGCGGTCACGAATGCGGTTGACTCGGCCTCGCCGAGCTGCGCCAGCTCCGGCGTCGGCGCCATCGACAGGCCGAAGGCCACGAACTGGCCGTCCAGATGCGACAGCACGCCCCCGCCCTCGGCCGGGCGGCCCAGAGCGCCGCCGAGCTGACGCAGCTCCGCCAGCAGCAGGTGCGTGTCGGCGTGAGGCCCCACGGCCCCCAGGAAGGCGTCGACCGCCGCCTCCGGCATGCCGCCCAGCGTCGCCGTGCGGGAGACGGCGGGCGCCCCGCCCTCCGGGTCCATGTGGATGCGGCAGACGGCCGGGGCGGGCACCCGGGCGAACGTGTCGACCTGGGGACGCAGGGCGCGCAGCCCGGCGAGCAGCTCGGCGCCCCGCTCGTCGCTGCCCAGGACGGCACCGTCGATCACCGCGACCGTGCGACCGCGCAGGAAGTCCGGGATCTCGGGGATCGGAGGGAACCGCATGGCGCGGAAGGACGTGGTGATCTCCTCGGGCGCACCCGGCGCCCACGCCGCCCACTCGCGCAGGACCGGGTCCATGTCGGCGAGGTCCCACATCAGCATGCCGGCATACGCGGTCTCGATGTCGAACGTGCGGAACTCCATCGCGGTCACGACGCCGAAGCTCCCGCCGCCGCCGCGCACCGCCCAGAAGAGCTCGGCGTTGTGCTCCGCATCGGCGCGGACGAGCGTGCCGTCGCCGATGACGATCTCGACGGCCGTCAGGCTGTTGGTCGCGAGTCCGAGCTTGCGGGCATACCAGCCCATGCCGCCGCCGAGAGTGTAGCCCGCGACGCCGACGTCGGGGGAGGAGCCATGCAGCACCGCCTTGCCGTACTTGGCGGCCGCATCCACCACCGGCTCCCAGACCGAGCCGCCCTCGACGCGCACGATCGCGCGCTCCTCGTCGTAGGAGACGGCGTCGAGGTGGCCGGTGCGCAGGATGACGACGTCCTCCAGGCCGCGCGCGGCGAGCGGACCTGCGTTGTGACCGGTCGACTGAGGGGCGACGCGCAAGCCGGCCAGCGCGGCAGTGCGGACCACCTCGGTGACCTCGGCTGGCGTGGTGACTGAGACCACCGCCGCGGGGCGCTGGTCGACGGCGAAGTTCCAGGCGATCCGCGCGCCGTCGTACCCGGGGTCGCCGGGAAGGTGGACGCGGTCGTCTGCGCGACCGCCGAAGAGGCCCCGGATGGCGGCGGTGGTGAACGGGTCGACGACAGGGCTGGTGCTGGGCATGGTGTGCGAACTCCTGTGGTGGTGAGTCGGCTCTTCCGATCTCGGTGGGACCACCGTGGACCGACCCGCTTCGGAAGGACTGGGGATCGACTTGGAGTCCGACTTGGCACGACTCCTGGGGAGGTGCTGGCGTCCACCGGATGAGGGACGCGGCAGTCGAAAACAGGCGACCTGCGCGGGGTGCGTCCTTAGAGTGCTTCCGTGCAGAGGACGACGGCGGACCCGGCGATGACGCAGGTGGTCACCGGCTCCGTCCTCGGCCAGGTCGAGGTCTCCCTCGACGGCACGCCGGTCGACCTCGGCACCCCCAAGCAGCGTGCGCTCGTCGCGGCGCTGGCGCTCTCGCGCGGGCGCGCCGTCTCTGTCGACGGCATCGTCGACCTGCTCTGGGGCGCCTCGCCTCCCAGCGGCGTCAACGCCACCCTGCAGGCCTACGTCTCCCAGCTGAGAAGGGTGCTCGAGCCCCACCGCGAGCGCCGGGCGCCGGCCACGGTGCTGGTGACGGTGGCGCCCGGCTACGCCCTGCGGCTCGCACCCGACGGGCTAGACGCCGACCGCTTCGAGACCACCGTGATCGACGTGCACACGGCCCTGCAGTCGCTCGAGATGGCGGGCGCGCCGGCGCTCTCGGCGGCCGACCTGACCCGGGCGGTTGGGGCCCTCGACGAAGGGCTCGCCCTCTGGCGCGGTGAGCCCTACGCCGAGCTGGGGGACGCCCCTGCGGCCGTCGCCGAGCGGGCTCGGCTCGAGGAACTGCGGCTGGTCGCCTTGGAGGACCGTGCGGTGGCCCGCCTCGCGTTGGGGCAGCACGCCACGCTCGCGGCCGAGCTGGAGTCGCTGACGGCGGCCCATCCGCTGCGGGAGCGGCTCTGGGCGCTCCGCGCCCTCGCCCTGACCCGCTCCGGTCGCCAGGCCGATGCGCTGGACGCGTTGCGCCGGGTCCGCGAGCTCCTCGACGAGGAGCTCGGCCTGGAGCCATCCGCCGAGCTGCGCGAGCTCCAGACCGCCGTGCTGCGCCAGGACCCCGCGCTGGAGTGGGTCCCGCCCGTCGCGGGTGGGCCGGCGCCCTCGGTCGTCATACCGGCGCCGCGTGCGGAGCCCTCGCCGGAGCCGGCGGCCGTCGCACCTTGGCCGCTGTGCGGCCGTGACTCCGAGCTGGCCGCGCTCGTCGAGCTCCTCGACCGCGCGGCGCGCGGCCGGGCGTCCTTCGCCGTGCTGACGGGGGAGCCGGGCATCGGGAAGTCTCGCCTCGCCGCGGAGCTGGCCGCCCAGGGCCGGGCACGCGGCTTCCGCATCCTGCGCGGGCGGTGCTCACAGGACGATGGCGCACCGCCGTTGTGGCCGTGGCGGGCCGTGCTCGACACCCTCGGTGCCGAGCTGCCGGAGGCCGACGGCGAGGACGTGGGCGCGGCCTTCCGCGTCTGGGAGCGCGTGTGCGGCGACGTGTTCGCTGCGAGCGCACAGGCCCCCATGCTGCTGGTTCTCGACGACCTGCACTGGGCCGACCCCTCGAGCCTGCGAGTGCTGCGCCTCCTCGCCGACACGGCGCCCGCCGACGTGCAGCTGCTCGTCGTGGGCACCTGGCGGTCGCATCCTGCTCCGGAGGGTCTGCTCGCCGACGTCGGTGAGGCGCTGGCTCGGCAGCACGCGGTCCGCCTCGAGCTGTCGGGGTTGGCAGCCGGCGCCGTCGCAGAGCTGTTCGCCGCCGTCTCCGAGCGACCGCTGGCCGAGAGCGTGGCTGCCGACCTGCAGGACCGCACCGACGGTAACCCCTTCTTCCTCGTGGAGTACGCCCGCCTCGCCGCCTCACGGCCCGATGACATCGTCCCCGAGCGACCGCCGACAGCGGTGGCCGAAGTGCTCGCGCGCCGTGTCGACCGGCTGCCGGAGGAGACCGTGTCCGCGCTGCGCTACGCCGCCCTCATCGGACGCCGGTTCGACGTCCCGACGCTGGCCGCGGCGACCGACCAGGACGAGGACACCATCCTCGACCTCGTCGAGCCGGCACTGGTCGCAGGCCTGGTGCGCGACGACGGCATCGACCGTTTCGTGTTCGGGCACGCCCTGGTCCGCGACACCCTGCGCAGCAATGTCGGCGCGAGTCGGCTCGCTCGAGCCCACGCACGGGTGGCCCGGGCCCTCGAGGGACAACCGGACCGGGAGACCGAGATCGCCCGTCACTGGCTCGCCGCCGGCCCTGCGCATGCTGCACACGCGTGGCGGGCCGCCGTCGCGGCCGCTGGCGCCGCGCGTCGTCTGCACGCCTACGACGAGGCAGCCGAGCTGCTGCGCGCCGCCCTGAACTCGATGGCCGAGGATCCTGACGCCGCCCTCCGCGACCGCTACGACACCTTGATGGACCTCGTGGAGGCCTACCGTTGGGCCGCCCTGCTCCCGTCTCTTGTGACGTGCGCCGAGGAGGCCATCGACGTCGCCGAGCAGATGTGCGACGCCGAGGCCGTCGCACGTGCCGCAGCCTCGGCCACCCAGTCGTCGCTGTGGCGATCGGCGCCGCCGGGCGAGGTCAACGAGAAGGTCGTGGCGGCGCTCGAGGGCTCGCTCGAACGGCTTCCGGACGGTGACGGCGAGCTGCGCTGCCGCACCATGCTCGCCCTGGCCAACGAGCTGTTCGAGCGTGCACCCTTCGCCGAGCGCGCCGCCCTGGTCGACGAGGCGACCGACATGGCCCGGCGGATCGGGGAGCCACGGCTCATCATCGACGCCTGCCTGGTGGGGTTCGTCGCGCTGTGGACCGTGTGGACGGCCGCCGAGAGGCTCCTCCGGGTCACCGAGGCGATGGATCTCGCTCGTGAGACGGGTCAGGAGCGGGAGCTCCTGGTCGCCGCCACCCTGCGGGCCGTGGTGCTGGGGGAGCTGGGACGGCCGGCCGAGATGGCGCGGGCCGCCGAGCTCGCTCGGGCGGAGGCGCGCCGCCTTCGCATTGCGTTCGCGGAGGCGATGCTGCACGGACTCGAGGTGCCGTGGCTCGCCATGCGCGGTGAGTTCGCCGAGTGCGAGCGCCGGCTCGCCGAGCTGCGCCTGATCGCGCGGACGATGGCGCACAGCGACGTCGACGAGTCGATCGCGGCCTGCCTGCTCACCATCCGGCTGTGGCAGGGGCGCCCCGCGGAGGTCGTCCCCGTGCTGCGTGCGCTGGACAACGACATCGACACCTTCGTACCCACGATCGCGGTCTACCTGTGGCGGGCGGGTCAGCGGGACGAGGCGCGCGCCTACGTCGCCGAGCGAGGGTTGGAGATCCCACCCGACGGAGAGGTCGAGCTCCACACCGTCGCGCACGCCGCCGAGATGAGCCTCTACCTCGACCTGCCCGAGATGGCCGGGGTCTGCCACCAGCGGCTCAGCGCCTACCCCGGGATGATGGTCAGCCTCGGAGCGTCGCTGGCCATCGGCCCGGTGGAGGCCTATCTGGCGTTCGCGGCCGCAGCGGCCGGGGACCCTGCGACGGCGGCGGCCGAGGCGGATCTCGCGGTGGCCCGGGCACAGGAGTGGGGGCTCGACGTCTTCATCGCCTGGCTCGAGGGCGTCCGGTCGACCTATGGCTTCTAGCGTCGCAGCGATTCGACCGATGCCGGTCCGGCACGGTCGAATGGGAGCGTGACCATTGCGACGACGCCGAGCCTCCTGACGACGCGTACGTCGGTAGCCCTGTCCTTCGCGGTCAACGGCCTCCTCTTCGCAACGCTCGTCTCGCGGCTTCCTGACGTGCGCGGCGATCTCGGCCTGACGAACTCGGCGCTGGGCCTGCTGCTGGTCTCGGCCTCGGTCGGGTCTTTGATGTCCCTTCCGCTGAGCGGGCGCGTCATCGAGCGGTTCAAGCCGGCGGCCACAGTGCGAGGCGGCTCGCTCGCCGTCGCCGGCGGCCTGATGGTGACCGCTGTCGGCGCGACGGTCCTCGAGCAGCCGCTCCTCGCCGCGGTCGGACTCTTCGCCTACGGCATCGGCACGTCGATGTGGGACGTCGCGATGAACGTCGAAGGCGCCGAGGTCGAGCGCCGGCTCGGGCGGACCATCATGCCCCGCTTCCACGCCGCCTGGAGCGTCGGCTCGATCGTCGGCGGTGGCATCGGCGTGATCATGGCGGCACTGTCGGTGCCGGTGCTCGTGCACGACCTGCTGATCGCCGTCATCGCGCTCGTGCTCGCCGTCCGCACGGCCGGAACCTTCCTTCCGATCGAGGAGCGCCAGGAGTCCCGCGAACCGCGGGTGTCCGCCTGGCGCGAGCCGCGGACGCTGCTGATCGGCCTGATGGTGCTCTGCTTCGCGACCGTCGAGGGCACGGCCAACGACTGGCTCTCGCTGGCCGTGATCGACGGGTACGGCGAGCCGCACTGGGTGGGCGTCGCCGGATTCTCAGTCTTCGTCGTCTCGATGACCGCCGGGCGCCTCGTCGGACCGATCCTGCTCGACAGCCTCGGCCGAGCGCCGGTGCTGTGGGCGTGCTCGGCCGCCGCGGCCATCGGCGTCCTCATCACCGTGTATGGCGGCTCGCTGGCCGTGATGTTCGTCGGCGTCGTGGTCTGGGGACTCGGTGCCTCCCTCGGCTTCCCGGTGGGCATGAGCGCCGCTGCTGACGACCCTGCGCGCGCGGCCGCACGGGTCTCCGCGGTGGCCACCATCGGCTATGCCGCCTTCCTCGCTGGGCCGCCCGCGCTGGGCGTGCTCGGCGACGCGGTCGGAACTCTGCGCGCGCTGGTCGTGGTGGCGGTCCTCATGGTCCCCGCCTCGCTGACCGTCTTCGCCGCGCGACCGCCGCGATCTGCGCCTCGGGCGGGCTGAGTCCTCAGCTGCAGGCCTGTTCAGCGCGTCGACCGGCTCAGCAGCCGCTCGGGGTGCCGTCGTAGGTAGGCGGCAGCGCCGATCGGGGTGCGCCGTGCGTAGCCCTCAGGCAGCCAGACGTCGCCAAGCCGGGTCAGGTAGACCACCTGCCAGCCGTAGAGACCGCGCAGGGCTGCGGGGTCGGTGCGGAGGAGGGCGGCATACGCCTTGACTCCGCGGACGTAGTGCGCCGAGTGGTTGTAGGCGTAGAGGGCCCTGTCGACGTGCCCCCGCGCGGCGCCGTTGTGGGCGAGGTAGCGCGCCGCCGCGAGGATCGAGTCGTGCGGGTCATCGATGTCGCCCTTGCCATAGGTCGCCCACGTCGCCGGCATGAACTGCATCGGGCCGCGCGCACCGGCGGTCGACGTTCCGCGGATGCGACCCATGCTGGTCTCGACAAGGTTCACGGCCGCCAGGACGTTCCACGGCACCCCGAACCGCCGCTCGCCCTCCCGGTAGAACGCCGAGAGGTCAGCCTCGGGCGCTGGCGTGACCACACGCCAGGCTGGCAGCGCGCGGGAGAGGCGCACGTGCATGGCCCGGAATTCCCGTCGCGCCGTCAGATGCAGGTGGAGGCCGCGACGAAGCCGTGGAGGAACCTCAGCTGCGACGGCTGGGACCCAGCGAGGACGACGAGCGAGCTGGCGGTAGAGGACTTGCGTCTCGAAGGCTGCTCGGGCCGCCGCGACGGCCGCTGCTGCGGGGTCTCTGGTGATGCGGTCGGCCACCCGGAGGCGGGTGGCGAGCTCGGTGGGTGATTCCGCGGGCCGGGCGACGACCAGGGCGACCGCGGCGGGTGCGGGGCGCGACCCGCTCGCGGTCGCCGTACTCCCGCTGCGTTCCGCCGCTCGCCGTCCGCCGGCGTCGGTCGAGCCCGCGCACGCGCTCGCCAGCACGGCGACCAGCGCGGTCGCCAGGACGAGCAGCCGTCGGGTCATGAGTCGCGCTCGCCTCCTGGGACCCAGAGCACGTCGCCCTGCTCGCGGTTCTCGTAGCGGGCGAGGATGAAGAGCAGATCCGAGAGTCGGTTGAGGTAGGTGATGGCCAGCTTGTTCATCGTCTCGCCGTGCACCTCGTACGCCGCCCACGCGGAGCGCTCCGCACGCCTCGCGACCGTGCGTGCGACGTGCAGGTGCGCCGAGGCCGGCGTGCCACCGGAGAGGATGAAGGAGCGTAGGCTCGTCAGCGACTCGTTGTAGTGGTCGCACCAGCCCTCGAGGCGGTCGACGTAGGACTGCTCCACGCGCAGCGGCGGGAACTTCGGGTCCGCCACGACCGGCGTCGCGAAGTCGGCCCCGACGTCGAACAGGTCGTTCTGCACCCGGGTGATCACGGCGGCGACGTCGGCGTCGACCGAGCTGACCGCCAGCACGACGCCGAGGTGGGCGTTCGTCTCGTCGACGTCGGCATACGCCGCCAGCCGCAGGTCGGTCTTCGTCGCCTCGCTCATGTCGCCGAGTCGGGTGGTGCCGGCGTCTCCGGTGCGGGTGTAGATCCGGGTGAGGTTGACCATGGGGACGAGCCTAGGGCCCTTCGCCGACACTGCACCGGGCTGACCGCAGACGTGACATCTTCCACAGAGACGGCGGTTACCAACCCGTAACTTCCGCCCTACGCTCAGACCATGGCTGAGAAGGAACGTGCTCAGAAGGACCGCCCGTGGGTGATGCGCACCTACGCTGGGCACTCGACCGCGGCGGCGTCGAACGAGCTGTATCGGACGAACCTGGCCAAGGGCCAGACGGGCCTGTCGGTGGCGTTCGACCTGCCGACCCAGACCGGCTACGACCCGGACAGCCCGCTGGCGAAGGGCGAGGTCGGCAAGGTCGGCGTGCCGGTGCCGCATCTGGGTGAGATGCGCAAGCTCTTCGACCAGATCCCGTTGACCGAGATGAACACCTCGATGACCATCAACGCGACCGCGATGTGGCTGCTGGCGATGTATCAGGTCGTGGCCGAGGAGCAGAGCGGCGTCTCGGCCAGCTCGAGCGAGGAGGAGCGTGCGGCGGTCGCGCACCAGCTCGCCGGCACCACTCAGAACGACATCATCAAGGAGTACCTCTCGCGCGGGACCTATGTCTTCCCGCCGGAGCACTCGCTACGGCTGATCAGCGACATGATCGCCTACACGGTCCATCAGATCCCCAAGTGGAACCCGATCAACATCTGCAGCTACCACCTCCAGGAGGCCGGCGCGACGCCGGTGCAGGAGATCGCCTACGCGCTGTGCACGGCGATCGCGGTGCTCGACCAGGTCAAGGCGTCGGGTCAGGTCTCCGAGGAGGACTTCGGCACCGTCGTCGGACGGATCTCGTTCTTCGTCAACGCCGGCGTGCGGTTCGTCGAGGAGATGTGCAAGATGCGCGCCTTCGTCGACCTGTGGGACGAGATCACCCGCGACCGCTACGGCGTGACGGACGAGAAGATGCGTCGCTTCCGGTACGGCGTCCAGGTCAACTCCCTCGGCCTGACCGAGGCGCAGCCGGAGAACAACGTCCAGCGGATCGTGCTGGAGATGCTCGCGGTCACCTTGTCGAAGAAGGCCCGTGCCCGTGCCGTTCAGCTGCCCGCCTGGAACGAGGCGCTCGGCCTGCCCCGACCCTGGGACCAGCAGTGGTCGCTGCGGCTGCAGCAGGTGCTCGCGTTCGAGTCCGACCTGCTGGAGTACGACGACCTCTTCGACGGCTCGCCGGTCATCGAGGCCAAGGTCCGCGAGCTGGTCGACGGTGCGAGGGCCGAGATCGACCGCGTGCAGGAGATGGGCGGTGCGATCGCGGCGGTCGAGTCCGGCTACATGAAGTCCGCGCTCGTGTCGTCGCACGCGTTGCGCCGAGCTCGGATCGAGTCCGGCGAGGAGATCGTGGTCGGGGTCAACAGGTTCGACACCACCGAGCCCTCCCCGCTCACCGCCGATCTCGACGCCGCCATCATGGTCGCCGACCCGCAGGCCGAGCAGGCCGCGCTCGCCTCGGTCGAGGCGTGGAAGGCCCAGCGCGACGACGCGGCGGTCGCCGAGGCGCTCGCCGCGCTCGCGGGCGCCGCCAAGGGCACCGAGAACCTGATGCCCTACACCCTCGCCGCCGCCCGAGCAGGTGCGACCACGGGGGAGTGGGCGCAGGCCCTGCGTGAGGTCTTCGGCGAGTTCCGCGCTCCGACCGGTGTCTCCGGGGCGGTGGGCGTCGCACAGGTGGGCTCGGACCTCGCCGCCGTGCGCGATCGGGTCAAGGCCACCGGCGATGAGCTCGCGGGCAGCGGACGTGGTGGCCGGTTGCGGGTTCTCATCGGCAAGCCGGGGCTGGACGGACACTCCAACGGCGCCGAGCAGATCGCCGTGCGGGCCCGCGATGCCGGCTTCGAGGTCATCTACCAGGGCATCCGGCTCACCCCCGAGCAGATCGTCTCGGCCGCGGTCGCCGAAGACGTCCATCTCGTCGGCCTCTCGATCCTGTCGGGCTCGCACATGGATCTCGTCCCCGATGTCCTCGACGGACTTCGGGCCGCGGGTCTGGACGACGTGCCGGTGATCGTCGGCGGCATCATCCCTGACTCCGACGCGCGGCGCCTTCTGGAGCTCGGGGTCGCGGCCGTCTACACGCCGAAGGACTTCGGACTCACCGAGATCATGGGCGGCTTCGTCGACGTCATCCGCAGGGCGAACGGGCTCGAGTGACACCCCTCGAGACCCATGTCGAAAAGGGGCGGCCGCGTTCGTAGTCCTGACAAGTAGGCGCACCAAGCGCCTCATGTCGTCAGGAGCTCGGCATGTCCCTCACTACCACGTCTTTCAACACCTCCCGCGCCGTGGGCCAGCCCGTCCGCCGGTCCGTCTGGAAGCACGGCCTGGCCGCGTCGGTGGTCGCGGCGGTCGCGACGACGTCCGTGGCTGCCATCGCGTCGGCCGCCGGGGTCTCGTTCGCCGACCGTACTGGCTCCGCGATCCCGATCGCCGGGTTCGGGCAGCTCACGCTCGTCTTCTCGCTGATCGGCGTCGCGCTCGCCGCCGTACTCGCCCGGCGCGCGCGTCGGCCACGCGTCACCTTCGTCAGGACGACGGTCATCCTCGCCGCTCTCTCGGTGGTCCCGGACGTCACCTTCGGGTTCGACGTCGCCTCGGCAGCGACACTGGTCTGCCTGCACGCCCTGGCGGCCACCATCGTGATCCCCACGATCGCACGTCGTCTGCGGTAGCTCGAACAACAGGGTAGGTAAGCCTAACCTTTTCGGGTACAGTGCCTGCTGTGGGCAAGAAGAAGCTCCCCAAGACCGAGTGCTGCGTGTCGAAGTCGCGGTGCTCGCGGTGTCCGCTCCGCATGCTGAAGGACGGGACGCTACCCGAGGGGTATACGGTCAAGAAGCGCAAGCTCGTCAGTCTCGACGGCAGCAAAGTGACCAAGAAGCGGCTCAAGGCAGCCGCCTGATCCCGCAGGAGCCCGTGTTGCCCGCTGAGCGGTTCGTCAAGCAGCTCAACATCCAGATAGCGAACGAGCTGGCCGCCCACAATCAGTACCTCGCCTGCGCGGTCTACTACGACGCGCTGACCATGCCGCAGATGGCGGCGTTCTTCTACGGTCAGGCAGCCGAGGAGCGCGACCATGCGCTCATGATGGTGCAGTATCTCCTCGACACCGACGCAGCCGTGGAGATCGGCGCCGTCGAAGGGGCGACGTCCGCGTTCAGTGACGTGGTTGCTCCTGTCGCTCTCGCGCTCGAGCAGGAGAAGCGGGTGACCGCTCAGATCAACGACCTCTACCGCATCGCCCGCGAAGAGGTCGACTTCGCCTCCGAGCAGTTCATGAGCTGGTTCATCAAGGAGCAGGTCGAGGAGGTCGCCACCGTGAGCGACCTCCTCGCCGTCGTCACGCGCAACCGCGCGGACGTGGAGCAGATCGAGGAGTACGTCGCCCGCGAAGCTCGCGCCGACACCCCGGACCCGACCGCTCCGAAGATCGCCGGAGCCTGACGCCGGGGCAGGCCTCCTCACCGGCCCTCGCGTGGGTGCCGTGGGGGAAGAGCTAGAGCATGTGGGGGAGCGGCCAGATCTCGCCTGTGCCGCTGTCGATGAGCGCCGCCCGTTCGAGGCGGATCTGGATCGGAACAGCGTCCGCGATCATGGTCGTGACCCGGGGGAGCTGGGACGCGGGGGTCCGCGTCGCGACCGAGATGTGCGGAACCCAGCGGCCCGGCACATAGTTGCGGTGGAGGTCGGCTCCTGCCTCGACGACCGCAGTGACCACTCGCTCCTGGCGCCGGACGAGCGCGGCATTCGCTGACGGAGCGAGGGCGACGCGCCCTCGCGGAAACACGAGGCTGCCGTGGCAGGAGACATTGATCGCTGCGCCCGAGGGCAGCGAGTCCAGTGAGGTCCGCACCGTGCCCAAGTCCCAGCTGCGCAGCACCGCCAGGGACAGGTGGGGCTGATGCCGGCCATGTGTGTGGGTGGCGAGCGACATCACTCCGAGCGACTCGACGCGCACCCACAGATCACGGATGAGCCGATCGGCACGGCGGTCGAACAGCAGGCACACGGCGAGGGCCACCCGGCGAACCCCCGTCAGCCGAGCGGCACGGCGGTGACGACCGCGTCGACGTTGAGGGGGCCGTACACATGGGGATAGGTGCCGTCGCCCACCGAGTCCTCCTGCCACGGCGCACTCAGGCACATCACGTCGATGACCAGGAGGACCAGCGGCTCGGTGACCTCGTCGTAGTACCGCCGGCGTACGTCCTCCCACTGGTCGCCTCGGGCGGCGTGGATGAAGCCCTCCTCCTCGAGCGTCACCCCCCAGGTCGAGGTCGAATACGTCCCCGTGGCACAGGCCCGCGCCCAGTCGGCGGCGGTGGCGATGTGAAAGATGACGCGCAGGTCGCGGGGCACTCCGTCACCGTAGCGTTCTGTCGACGTTGCCCGTCAGCCATCCGGGTCAGGGAGTCGGCGAACAACCTCCTGCAAGGTGACACCGATCCCCAGGAGCTTGGTCTCGACTCCGTCCAGCCGTGCCTCCACCCCGTCCAGCCTCGTGTCGATCGTGTCGAGGCGTTGGGTGTGGAGCTGCTGTGTGGACCGGATGTCGCCGATGAGCTCGTAGATCGACTCTGTCTCGTTCTCGAGTCGACGCACGCGGCGATCGAGGCTGGGTTCGCTGGTCACGTCGGTCACCGTACGTGCGTCCCCTCCGACACACCACGGCGCGGAGTCGGGGCTGTGGATGATCGGACCACGCGTGCACGGATGTCTCCGCGGCGCCGAGTCATGCGTCCTGGCGGACGTGAGCTCAGAGAGACTCTGGAAGGCGCCGAAGCACCTCGGCCAGTGTGCCCTCGAGCCGGTCGAAGCGACGCGAATGTTGCTGGGTCACCTCGGCCAGCGTGCCCTCGAGCCGGTGGAAGCGAGCTCGGGACTCGGCCCGGAACTCGTCAATGAGCTCATAGAGCGCGTCGCGGTCGTTCTCGAGTCGCGCGACACGGCGCGCAATGCCGGGATCGCTGGTCACGCGGCTCACGCTACGTGCCAGTCCTCGGACATGCCAGGCGCGGTGTATGCGCCTGTGGATGCTCAGAAAGCCGGTGCTCGGAGTCGTCGATGCGACACGACTCATGGCGATTCGGGGGGTGGCCGCAAGACCTCGGCAGGGTTCTCCGCACCGAGCCTGCGCGCTGGCCTGCGCAGTCTTCGTACACGCGTACACCCAAGTCCCTGCCCGCACGCCGAGCTGAGCGAGCGCGCCGGGCCTGCGACGTACTTCGGCGTACCCGTGTACGACGGGCGGCTCCGCTGTCGTCAGAAGAGGCGGTGCTCGGAGTCGTCGATGCCACGCAGCGCGTCGTAGTCGACGACCGCACAGGCGATGCCCCGGTCGGTGGCGAGCACGCGGGCCTGCGGCTTGATCTCCTGCGCGGCGAAGATCCCGCGAACCGGACCACCCGAGGTGAGCAGCGGGTCGCGGTTGAGCAGCTCGAGGTAGCGGGTCAGCTGCTCGACACCGTCGATCTCCCCACGCCGCTTGATCTCCACCGCGACCGAGGCGCCAGCGGCGTCACGGCACATGAGGTCCACGGGGCCGATGGCGGTGGGGAACTCGCGGCGGACGAGTCGGAGGCCCGGCGCCAGCGTCTCGGGATTGTCGGCGAGGAGCTCCTGGAGGTGCCTCTCGACGCCGTCCTTCTGAAGCCCCGGGTCGGCACCCAGTTCGTGCGAGGTGTCGTGGTGGATCGCCTCGATGGTGATCCGAAGGGTGTCGTCCGGCCCCTTCGAGGTGCTGCGCGAGGTCACCGTCCACTCAACGCGGCCGTCGTCGGCCGTGCCCTCCTGCAGTGTGCACGGCGGGGACATCCAGTTCAGCGGCTTGTAGGAGCCCCCGTCGGAGTGCACGAGCACCGATCCGTCGGCCTTGATCATCAGCACCCGGGTCGCCATCGGGAGGTGGGCGGTCAGGCGCCCGGCGTAGTCCACCTGGCAGGTCGCGACGACGAGTCTCACGGGCGCACACCCTACGTCAGACTGCCCGCGTGACCTCGGTCACGATTGGGTTACCGGTCGGTACGAGTGACTGCGACACTGCGCGCATGACGACCTTCGAGGCCCTGGTGTTCCCCTACCTCAACCACGCGGTTCGGATGCTCGAGTCCGGGTATGCCACCGCTGTCGACATCGACAACGCCATGCGGTTCGGGTGCGGCTACCCTCAGGGCCCCCTGGCGGCCGTTGACGAGATCGGTCCGACGAGGGTCCGCGACGCACTGGCCGCACGCTGGGCCGAGACCGGGGACCACCTCCACCAGCCCGCCGATCTGCTCGACCGCGTCGCGCGCGAGGGCGGCTCACTGGCAGGCGGCGCCGACGCGGCCGCCTTGGCGCCGCAGCTGCGTCACGACGTCGCCACCGTGGGCGTCGTCGGCACCGGCACCATGGCCAGCGGCATCGCCCAGGTCTTCGCCCAGAGCGGGTACGACGTCGTCGTCGTCGGGCGGAGCGAGGAGAAGCTGGCCGGCGTAAGGGCGTACGTCGAGAAGAACCTCGACCGTGCCATCGAGCGTGGGAAGTCGGACGAGGCGACGAAGGAAGCAGTCCTCGGCCGCCTGGCGAGCTCCGCGTCGCGGGCCGACCTCGATCGCGCCGACATCGTCGTCGAGGCGATCGCCGAGGACCTGTCCGTCAAGACCGACCTCTTCCGGGAGCTGGACCAGATCCTGCCTGCAGGAGCGATCCTCGCGACCACCACGAGCAGTCTTCCCATCACCGAGCTCGCGAAGGCGACGAACCGCCCCGGCGACGTGATCGGCATGCACTTCTTCAACCCGGCGCCGGTGATGAAGCTCGTCGAGGTCGTGACGACCGAGCTCACGAGCGCCGAGGTCGACGAGACGGTGAAGGCACTGACCGCGAAGGTCGGCAAGGTCGCCGTCTCCTGCGGCGACCGGGCCGGCTTCATCGTCAACGCTCTGCTGTTCCCCTACCTCAACGACGCGGTCAAGCTCGCCGAGGCGGGGGAGGACATGGCGGCGATCGACGCCTCGATCAAGGAGGACGCCGGCTTCCCCATGGGCCCCTTCGAGCTCCTCGACGTCGTCGGCAACGACGTCTCCCTCGCCATCCAGCAGGAGCTCGTCCGCGAGTTCCGCGAGCCGGGCTTCGAGCCCGCGGCGACGCTGGTGGCCAAGGTGGACGCGGGGGAGCTCGGCAGGAAGACCAAGCAGGGCTTCTACTCCTACTGACCAGCGCCTGCGGCCGACTGATCGAGCGAGTGTGGGATCAGTCATATCCTTTGCTTTTCGAGGGTACTGGCGCCGATATGAGCGTCGAGACAGGTCGCATCACCACCAACATCCCCGCCCGGCTGGATCGTCTGCCGTGGGCACGCTGGCACTGGCTCATCGTGATCGGTCTCGGCACCGTCTGGATACTCGACGGCCTCGAGGTCACCATCGTCGGCTCGATGTCGGACGCGCTCAAGCCCCATGACACCGGCTTGGGGATGAGCAGCTTCGACGTGGGCTTCGCCGGTGCGGCGTACGTCGCCGGGGCGTGCCTGGGCGCGCTCTTCTTCGGGCACCTGACCGACCGGTTCGGCCGCAAGAGGCTCTTCATGCTCACCCTGGGCGTCTACACCGTCGCCACGGTGCTCACGGCCTTCTCTCCGAACCCGTGGTGGTACTTCGCCGCTCGCTTCCTGACCGGCACCGGCATCGGCGGGGAGTACGCCGCGATCAACTCGGCGATCGACGAGCTCATACCTGCGAAGTACCGCGGTCGCGTCGACGTGGCGATCAACGGGTCGTTCTGGGTCGGCGCCGCGGCCGGGTCGCTGCTGACAATCCCCCTGCTCGACCCGAGCGTCGTGAACCCGGCTTGGGGCTGGCGACTGGCCTTCGGTCTCGGCGCCGTGCTCGCCGTCGGCATTCTCCTGGTGCGCCGCAACGTGCCCGAGAGCCCGCGGTGGCTGTTCATCCACGGCCGCGACGAGGAGGCCGAGGACATCGTGCGCGACATCGAGCTGAAGGTCCAGGACGAGACCGGCGCTCGCCTCTCCGACCCGGACGACACCATCACGGTCCGGCAGCGCAGGTCGATCGGGTTCGGCCTGATCGCGCGGACGGTCGTCACGATGTATCCCCGGCGCACGATCCTGTGCTTCTCCCTCTTCGTCGGGCAGGCCTTCCTCTACAACGCGTTCTTCTTCACCTACGGCGACACGCTCACCACCTTCTTCGGCGTCAAGCAGACCGGGTGGTACCTCGCCGTCTTCGCCGCCAGCAACTTCGTCGGGGCGCTGGTGCTCAGCCCGCTCTTCGACCGCGTAGGCCGGGTGCGGATGATCGCCGGGACCTACATCGTGTCCGGTGTGCTCCTGGCCGGCGCTGGCTTCCTCCTGGGCAGCCTCAACGCGACCACGCTGACCTTGATGGGCGTTATCGTCTTCTTCTTCGCCTCGGCGGGCGCGAGCGCGGCGTACCTCACGGCCAGCGAGGTCTTCCCGATGGAGACCCGGGCGCTGTGCATCGCCTTCTTCTACGCGATCGGCACGGCGGTCGGCGGCATCAGCGGACCGTTGTTCTTCGGGTGGCTGATCGACAAGGCCTCGGGGGACAAGGACATCACCGCCATCGCGGTCGGCTACTTCGTCGGCGCCGTCCTCATGGTCGCGGGCGGGGTGGTGGAGGCGGTCCTCGGCGTCAAGGCCGAGGGCAGGTCGCTGGAGAGCATCGCCCAGCCGCTCACCGTCGAGGACCGGGATGACGCCCGCGGGGACCGGCCGGTCCGGAACGCGCCGACGACGGCCACCTGAGCGGGCCGACGACCCTCAGCGGGCCCCCGTAGGCTGGCGACATGGAACTCCTCGTACTGCTGGCCGTCGCGGCCGTGGTGATCATGCTGGTCTCACGCGGCGGCAAGAAGCGCGAGCTCGAGCGTAGGCGCGCCGAGCTCGAGCCGGTGAAGAGGCTCGCCGACGAGGACGTCACTGCGCTGGGCGAGGAGCTGCAGGCACTTGACCTCGAGTTGGCCGGTGCCGACCTCGATGCAGGGGCGCGAGCCGACTACCAGCGGGCGCTGGACGCCTACGAGTCGGCCAAGCAGTCGGCGGAGGCGATGACGAAGCCGGAGGACATCGGTCACGCGACGAGCATCGTCGAGGACGGGCGCTACGCGATCGAGTGCGTGCGCGCCCGGGTGAAGGGCGCGCCCCTGCCCGTCAAGCGCCCGCCCTGCTTCTTCGACCCTCGCCACGGCATCTCGAAGACCGACGTGTCGTGGACGTTCCCCGACGGCACGGTCAAGCAGGTGCCGGCCTGCGCCCTCGACGCCGACCGCCTCCGAGTGGGCGCCGCCCCCGACATCCGCCAGGTGATGGTCGGTCCGCAGCGGGTGCCCTACTGGCAGGGCGGCCCGCAGTACCAGCCCTACGCCCGTGGCTACTTCGGCGCCTTCGGCCCGCTCGACTGGCTCTTCGTCGGCATGTTCGCCGACGACATCCTCTGGGGGCTCGGCGGTCTGGCCGCGGGTCTCGGCGAGGGGTTCGGGGACGCGATGGGTGGCCTGGGCGACGGCATCGGCAACGCCTTCGACGGGATCGGCGACGGCATCGGGGACATGTTCGACGGGTTCGACCTCTGACCCGTCGGCGCCGACTGCCAGAATCCGGGGCATGAAGAGCGCACGACTGGAGGCCTTCAGTGACGGCGTCCTCGCCATCATCATCACGATCATGGTGCTGGAGCTGCACACCCCCGAGCACGACACGCTTCGCGGGCTGTGGGACTCCACCGGACTGGGCCTGCTCACCTACCTGCTGAGCTTCGTCTACGTCGGCATCTACTGGAGCAACCACCACCACCTGTTCCAAGTGGTGGGGCACGTGGACGGCACGGTGCTGTGGGCGAACCTCCATCTCCTGTTCTGGCTCTCCCTCTACCCCTTCACCACCAAGTGGATGGACGAGTCCGATCTCGCGCGGACACCGACGATCGTCTACGGCGTCAACCTGTTCATGAGCGCGGTGGCGTACTCGATCCTCGTCGTCGCCATCCGGCGACTGCCCACCAGTGCTCACCTCGACGAGGTGTTCGGCGCCGACTACAAGGGCAAGCTGTCGATCGTGTTCTACGCCCTCGGGATCGGTCTGTGCTTCATCCAGCCCTGGATCGGCGTCATCCCCTTCGTCGTCGTCGCACTCATGTGGCTCGTGCCGGACCGCCGCGTGGAGCGCTGGCTGCAGGAGCGCGACGAGATGCCACGGCCCGGATCGGGCGGGGCGAGCGCATGAGCGACCTCAACGTCCTGCGGCTCGGCGAGCAGGGGTCGCACGTGGTCTTCCTGCACGGGCTCTTCGGCCAGGGGCGCAACTGGATGACCGTCGCCAAGGCGCTCGCTGACACCCACCAGGTGACGCTGGTCGATCTGCCCGACCACGGTCGATCGGCTTGGACCGCGCACATCGACTACCGCGAGATGGCGGCGAGGGTGGCCGCGCTCCTGGAGGCCGAGGGACCGGCCACGGTGGTCGGCCACTCGATGGGCGGCAAGGTCGCGATGGTGCTGGCCCTCACCCGGCCCGACCTCGTCGAGCGGCTCGTGGTGGCCGACATGTCGCCCGTCGACTACGGCGACGAGGCGACGGCGACCGGCGGCGTGCTGTCCTACGCGCGGATCCTGCTCGACCTCGACCTCGCCCAGGTGCATCGGCGCGAGGACGCCGACCGGTTGCTGGCGCCTCAGGTGCCCGACCCGACGGTCCGCTCCTTCCTCCTCCAGAACCTCCGCCGCGACGGCGACGGGTGGCGCTGGGCGGCCAACCTGGAGGCGATCGTGCGCGACGGGGCGACGCTGTCCGGATGGCCGGCCGAGGACCTCGCGGACCTCCCGCCCTACGCCGGTCGGGTGCTGTGGCTGGCCGGTGAGCTGTCGAGCTACGTCCAGCCGGCCTACGACGAGGCGATGCGCCGCTGGTTCCCGCACTACCGCAAGGTGACCTTCAAGGGCACGGGACACTGGCTGCACTCGGAGAAGCCGGACCTCTTCCTGGCAGCCGTGACGCGCTTCCTCGGCGACTGATTTGCGCCTCCGCTGGCGCTTCGGCGCGTGCCGCGGGGCCTGTAGGCCTCGCCTTCCCTCCGTCCACTCGGTCGTTCCTCCCTCGCTCCCGTCAGTCCAGGCAAGGCCGCCCCCGCGGCGAGAAACCCCAGCCTTACTTGCCACAAAAGCTCCCGGGTCGGCGTCTGTCATGCGTGGATGTGTCCGTGAGCGACGTGAGACCGGGGACGGCCGGAGGGTTCGATGCCTGGGCGAGTGCCCGGGTGCCGGCCCTCCTGCGGTTCGCGTACGTCGTCACCGGCAGCCAGACGGAGGCCGAGGATGCCGTCCAGGCGGCGCTCGAGCGTGCGCTCTCCCGTTGGGACCGGATCACGCGCGCCGAGGATCCCGACGCCTACGTGCGACGGATGGTGGTGAACGCGCACGTCTCGCTCTGGCGTCGCGCGGCGCGGCACGAGTCGCCGGTCGCGCTCGTCTCGCTCAGCGAGGGAACGGACCCGGCCGAGCAGGTGACGACGAGCCAGGCCGTTCGGCGCGTCTGTGCGGGCCTCCCACCGCGGCAGCGGGTCGCGGTGGCGCTGCGGTTCTACGAGGACCGCGACTATGCCGAGATCGCCGCCGTGCTCGGCTGCTCGGAGGCGACCGCGCGGTCCTACGTCCACCGGGCACTGCAGGTGCTGAGGCGCGAGCTCGGAGAGGAGCAGTCGGATGGATGACCTCGAGCAGGGCCTCAGGGCCGCGCTCATGGAGCTGGCCGACGAGGTCGACGCCGGTCCGGACGTCGTTCGCCACGTGGTCGAGCGCGCTCGATCCGGCGCCCGGAGACGACGCCGGTCCGCCGTGGTCGCGGTGGCGTGCGTCGCGGCCGCGGTCGCCGTCGTGGGCGGGTCGACGGTCGCGCTGCAGAGCCGACACCGCGACCACACAGCGGCGCCCTCCACGCCGAGCCTGAGCCCGCCCTCGGTCGCTCCGTCGATGCCCGGCGGCTACCGCCTCGAGCTCTGGCACGACGTGGGCGTCTACGTCCCGGCGATGTGGGGGTGGGGCTCAGCGCCGGTGATCGGGCAGGCCGACGCCGTCATCCTGTGCGGCGGCGCCCAGGTCGTGCAGGCCGACGGCAGTCGGCGCATCCAGCAGTCGCTGCCCTATGTCGGCCGGCCGGTCGAGCTGTCGAGCCACTGCGACTCACACTGGCATGACGAGCGGCCGACCGCGCCCTACGTGTGGCTCGGGGGCGACGTGCGGCCAGGGACGGTGGACCTCGGGGGCGGGTGGGTGCGCCAGACCATCGACGTCGGCGGTGTGGCGGTCTCCGTGGCGACCGACGACAGCGCGTTGCGTCAGTCGATCCTGGCCTCCGCGCACCGGATCTCGGGCCAGTGCGACCCCCGGCTGGACAACCCTCCCACGCCCGCCGGGACAACGGATCCCGATTTCGTGCCGGTCTCGATGACGGTGTGCGCGTATGCCCCGTCGAGCACGCGGCTGGACTACGACCTCCTCGACACCGAGGAGCTGTCGATGGGGCCGGCGAAGTATCTCGTCGCCGCGGTCGACCAGGCGCGTCATCTGGGCTCGGCCAGCTGCTTCTCCGCCAGTGGCGGGGAGTGGGCACTGCTGCGGCTGCGGGGGAGCGGCGGGAGCTTCCGCGACTACGTCGTGGACATGTCCTGCCCGAGCATCGCGGACCCGACGGGGACCCAGCACGTGCTCGATGCGGAGACCGTGACCCCATGGGCGGTCGGCGGCGTGAATGCCGTCCTCCACGCCAACCCGCTCGTCGACGCTCCGGGCAGGTTCATCCCGCCGCTGAGGTGAGGAGCGGTCAGTGGGTCGCCTGCCGCGCACGATAGGCGGCGACCGCGTTGCGGTTCCCGCACGCAGTCGAGCAGAACCGCTTCGACCGGTTGCGGGAGAGGTCGAGCACGAGGTCCTCGCAGTCCTCGTCGGCGCACGTGCTGAGCCGGGACAGCTCCCCTTCACGAATGACGTCGACCATCGCCATGGCGGTCTCGACGGCGACTCGCGTCGCGAGCGGGGCGTCGTCGGGCGCGGCATGGATGTGCCAGTCGAGGGGCGGGTGACGCACGAGACGGGGGACCGCCCGGTGCTCGGCGAGGAGCTCGTTGACGAGGCCGACGGCCGTCTCGAGGTCGGCGGTGAGCAGCACCCGCAGGCGTGGCCGGAGGGCGCGTAGGTCCTCGAGCTCCGCCTGGGTGCGGTCGTGGCGACCGGTGTAGCCGTGCCGGTCGAAGAACGCGGCCAGGTCCTCGACCGAGCCCAGGACGGCAGACGTGCCGGGTGCGTTCACCAGCGCGACGGCCGCCTGGAGAGCCATCTCGGTGTCATGGGCGAAAACCACATTGACACATTACACCCGCCTCCGTACTGTCATGAGTCATGAGCACGTTGACCCATGATCGACCCACGCAGGCCACCGCGCCTCGTGCGTCAGCGGGCATCGTCCTGGCGATCGCGGCGGCGCTCACCTTCGGACTCTCAGGCTCCTTCGCCAGCGCGCTGTTCGCGACCGGCTGGACGCCGGGCACGACGGCGCTGGTCCGCTCCGCCATCGGTGCCTGCGTCGCGCTGCCCTTCGGCCTCACGGCGATGCGCGGCCGGTGGCACCTGCTGCCCGGGAGCCTCGGCCTGCTGACGGCGTACGGGCTGCTGGCGGTGACCGGGGCACAGTTCTGCTACTTCATGGCGGTGGAGCGCATGGAGGTCGGGCCGGCGCTGCTGATCGAGTACACCTCCCCGGCCGCCGTCGTCGCCTGGCTCTGGCTCCGGCGGGGGCAGCGGCCCGGACCGGTCACGGTCCTGGGCGCGGTGCTGGCGGCTGCCGGGCTGACCCTGGTGCTCGACCTGGTGGGCGGGACGAGCCTGAACGCTGCGGGAGTGGCCTGGGCGCTGCTGGCGATGACCGGCGCCGCGACCTACTTCCTGGTCAACGCCGACCACTCCCGGGGTCTCCCGCCCGTCGCCCTCGCGGCAGGCGGGCTGCTCTTCGGCACGGCGGTGATGGCGCTGCTCGCGCTCGTCCACGTCCTGCCGATGGGTGCCAGCAGCGCGGACGTGGTGCTCGCGGGGCACGCGACACCGTGGTGGATGCCCGTCGTCCTGCTCGGGGTCGTGACCTCCGGTGTCGCCTACCTCACCGGTGTCGCCGCCGGCCGCGTGCTCGGCGCACGGCTCGCCGCCTTCATCGCACTCTTCGAGGTGGTGGCGGGCGTCGGCTTCGCGTGGGTCTTCGTCGACCAGCTCCCGACCGCCATCCAGCTGGTCGGCGGCCTCCTCATCCTCGCCGGCGTCATCGCGGTGAAGCTCGGCGAGCGCGAGATCCGGGTCAGCTGACGTCCTGCTGGCGCACGAAGATCTCCCGTGTCAGCATCAGCACCGCCGCCGCCGTCGGGATGGCGAGCAGTGCCCCGACCACGCCGAGCAGGCTCGCCCCGACGAGCGCGGCGATGACCGTGACGACGCCCGGCACGTCGACCGACCTGCTCATCACGCGCGGGTAGATCAGATAGTTCTCCACCTGCTGGTAGGCGATGTAGAAGATCACGCAGATGACGCCGATCTTCGGGTCGGTGGCGAAGCCGATGGCGCACACGATGATCGCGCCGATCGTCGCGCCGATCATGGGGATGACGTCGAGGAGCGCCACGACGAACGCGAGGGCGACCGCGTACTGGCCCATCCCGACGGCGAAGAGAAAGATCAGCGACGAGATGCCGGCGCACATCGCCACGATGAAGGCTCCCGACACATATCCGCCGACGCCCTCGATCACGCGGTCGCCGAGCTTGCTGACCCGCTCGCGCCGCGAGGCCGGAGCGAGTCGGTAGAGCGCCCTCTTGGCCTGGTCGAGCCCGGCGAGGAAGTACAGGGTCATCACCGTCACCACGAAGGCGTTGGCCAAGGCGCCCAGCACGGCCAGGCCGACGCCGACCGCGCCGCCGAAGAGGCCGCTGACGAAGTCGCCGTTGGTGACGTAGGCCTTGACCTTGTCGATGACGTGATAGTCCCTGTCCAGCTGCTGGACGCGCCGATTGGTCTGAAGCGAGTCGAGCCAGTCGGGAGCGTTGTTGCTGATCGCCTTGACCTGGTCGGTGAGGACCGGCACGAAGGCGACGACGAACAGTGCCAGTGCGACCACGACGATCAGGATCACGGTCAGCACGGCGAACGACCGTCGCATGCCGCGCCGCTCGAAGAAGTGCACCGACGGGTTGAGCCCTGCGGCGATGAAGAACGCCACGAGGATCTCGACCAGGACACCGCGCACCGACCACACGGCGCGGCCGGCGGCGTACGCCGTCAGCAGGCCCAGGCCGCCGAGGAAGCCGACGAGGTACGGCGCCCGCCGGGAGAGCCGAGGCCCCGGGGTGCCGAGGTCGTCCTCGCCGTGGTGCTCGGGACTCAGCGGCTCGCGGTCCTCATGGCCGGCATCGCCGGTCTCGCTCTCGTCCGCGGCGAGCGCTCGCTCGTCGGCCTCGGTCACTCGCTGTCCTTGTCTCCGGTCTTCGCGCCCGCCTTGTTGCCAGCCTTCGAGGCCGGCGCCGTGCCGGCCTTCGCGCTGTTCGTCTGCGCGGCATCGGTACCCGCGTCGGGCTCATCGGAGTCCTCGTCGTGCGTGAACCGGGCGACGAGGTCGTTGAGGGAGGAGAGCTGGGCCGTGATGGCGTCACGACGCCTGCTCATCCGGTCGACCTCGGCCGTGATGCGGGCGAGCGACTGCTCGGCCTCCTGCCCCGCCGTGGAGGTGAGCTGCTCGGCCTGGGTGCGGGCCACGGAGATGATCTGCTCGGCCTCTCGTCGCGAGCGGGCCAGCAGCGCCTCGGAGTCGCTCTGCGCCTGCTGGCGAAGCTCGGTCACGGAGGCGTTCGCAGTGCGGGCGCGGTCCTCGGCGGCGGCGGCGCGAGCCTCGGCCTCCTCGACGAGGCGGCGGGTCTCGGCGAGCTTGCTGGCGTGGAAGTCGGTCGCCTCGCGTGCCAGACGCTCCTTCTCCACCGCGAGCATCCTGCGAGCCTCCTGCACCTCGCGGTCCGCGCCGGCACGCGCCTGCTCGACCTCGCGCTGTGCCTGGGTGCGCATCTCCGTCGTCTCCTGCTCAGCGGCGAGGCGCAGCTGCGCCGCCTCGCGCTTCGCAGCGGCGACCAGGTCGTCGGCCTCCGCGCGAGCGTGGGTGCGCTGCAGCTCGGCGTCCGTCACGAGCCGAGCCCGGTGATCCTCGAGCTCCTTGAGCTGCTCGGCGCGGGACTGGTCCATCTCCTGCGTCGCCTCGAGCTTGATCGCCTTGGCATCGCGCCGTGCCTGCTCGCGGATGTCCAGGGCGTCCTTCTCCGCGGCGGCGCGGATCTCGGCCGCCTCCTCCTCGGCCAGACGGAGCATCGCGCTGGCCCGGCCGCCCAGCCCGGCGTACGACGGGGTCTGGCTCTCGGCGAGCTGGTCGTCGGCGGCCTTGAGCCGGTCCTCGAGCTCGCGGATCCGCTGCTGAGCGGCCGCGAGGCTGCTCGCGAGCCCGGCGCTCTCCTGCGCGTGCTGCTTGAGCCGAGCGTCGACGGCGGCCGGGTCGTACCCACCCCGGCGGACCACCGGCAAGGGCGCCGACGCAGCACGCGCCGGCGGTGCGGCCTGCGCGGGAGGCACGGTCGGTGCGCCCCCGGGCGACGGCGCAGCAGCGGGGGAGGGCGTGGCCGGCACCCGTGGCATGACGCGCGTGTCGTCGGACTGCTCGGCCGGAGCGTTCCGCTTCGCGGCCTGCTCAGGCTCCTCGTCGAAGATCGACAGACCCTGTTCGCTCATGCCCTGTTCGCTCATGACGCGGCTTCCTCTTCCCCAAGTCGTCGGTGGTGCTCCGCTGACCTCACGCGGACCCTCCCCATCCTTGCGGATGGAAGGGTCCCACAAAACCAGAAGGGCCACAGCGTCCGCTGTGACCCTTCTGCTACGGCGTGTCGTCAGACGCTTCGGCCGGCCCTCAGACGCCGCGGAAGCGGTTGATGGCGTCCAGGTGCTGGGCGCGCATCTCGTGGTCGAGGACGCCGAGTCCCTCCTCGGGAGCGAGGGCGAGGACGCCGACCTTGCCCTGGTGCTTGTTCTGGTGGACGTCGAGGGAGGCCTGACCGACCTCGTCGAGGGTGTAGGTGCGCGAGAGGGTGGGGTGGATCTTGCCCTTGGCGATGAGGCGGTTGGCCTCCCAGGACTCGCGGTAGTTGGCGAAGTGGGAGGAGATGATGCGCTTGAGGTTCATCCACAGGTAGCGGTTGTCGTACTCGTGCATGTAGCCAGTGGTGGAGGCGCAGGTGGTGATGGTGCCGCCCTTGCGGGTGACGTAGACGGAGGCGCCGAAGGTCTCGCGGCCGGGGTGCTCGAAGACGATGTCGATGTCCTCGCCGCCGGTCAGCTCGCGGATGGCCTTGCCGAGGCGCTGCCACTCCTTGGGGTTCTGGACGGTGTTGTCCTCGTTCCAGAACTTGAAGTCCATCTCGGAGCGGTTGATGACCAGCTCGGCGCCCATCGACCGGACGATGTTCGCCTTCTCCTCGTTGGAGACCACGCAGACCGGGGTGGCGCCGCCGTTGAGGGCGTACTGGGTGGCGAAGCCACCCAGGCCACCGGAGGCGCCCCAGATCAGGACGTTGTCGCCCTGCTTCATCGCCCCGCCGTTCTTGGACACGAGCTGACGGTAGGCGGTGCAGTTGACCAGGCCGGGGGAGGCGGCCTCCTCCCAGGTGAGGTGCTCGGGCTTGGGCATCAGCTGGTTGGCCTTGACCAGGGCGATCTCGGCCAGGCCGCCGAAGTTGGTCTCGAAGCCCCAGATCCGCTGCTCGTTGTCGAGCATGGTGTCGTTGTGCCCGTCCGGGGACTCCAGCTCCACGCTCAGGCAGTGGGCCACGACCCGGTCGCCCGGCTTCCACTTCGTCACGCCCGCGCCGGTGGCCAGCACGACGCCGGACAGGTCCGAGCCGACGACGTGGTAGGGCAGGTCGTGGCGCTTGGTCAGCGCCGAGAGCCGGCCGTAGCGCTCGAGGAACCCGAAGGTGGAGACCGGCTCGAAGATCGACGTCCACACCGTGTTGTAGTTGATCGCGCTCGCCATCACCGCGACGAACGCCTCGCCCGGGCCGAGCTCAGGAAGCGCCACGTCCTCGACATGCAGGGACTTGCGGGGGTCCTTCTCCTTGGTCTCGAGCCCCTCGAACATGTCGACCTCGTCCTTGTGGACGGTCGCGGCGCGGTAGTGGTCGGGGATCTCCAGGGCGGCGAAATCCTCAGCCGGCGTGTCTCCGGCGAGGATGGCGTCCAAAATGTGCTGCACGAGACTCTCCTGCGTTCGCTCAGGTCGTGTGATGAAGGATCAGGGGGCTCTGGTCGCGACGGTCCATACCCCTGGGTTTCGCGGCACAGTACTGATGGGTAACACCCCTGCCCAGCCTGTGTGCCGTTTGTCTCAGTTGCCTGCCCGCCTCATGGTCCGGGCCGTGGCGTCCTGCGGCTCAGTGCGCGGTCGCGGCGGGCTCGACGAGCTCGACCAGCACGCCGCCGGCGTCCTTCGGGTGGACGAAGTTGATGCGACTGTCCGAGGTCCCGCGCCGGGGCGCGTCGTAGAGAAGGCGCACACCGCGCTCGCGCAGGATGGCGCTCGCCCTCTCGACGTCGGTGACGCGGTAGGCGAGCTGCTGGAGGCCGGGGCCGTTGCGGTCGAGGAACTTCGCGATCGTCGACTCGGGCGAGAGCGGGGCAAGCAGCTGGATGCAGGAGCCGGAGTCGCCGACCGCCATCATCGCCTCCGCCACCCCCTGCTCCTCGTTCACCTCACGGTGGGCGAGGCGCATGCCGAAGGTCGACTCGTAGAAGGCGATGGCCTCGTCCAGGTCGGCGACGGCCACACCGACGTGGTCGATGGTGGTGAACAGGTGCTCGGGCAGGTCGAGGGACGTCATGGGGCCATGGTGGTGCGTGGCCTGCCAGCGGGACAGAATGTGTGACGAGTGCTACACGATGCCGGCCGGCGACCCCCTCCCGCTCGCGGCTACCCGTAGGTAGGTTGGCGGTGCTGTCGATCGCGTTCGTGAACGTCGTACCCACCGGCAGGCACACCGCTGCCGTTGATTTGGAGGCTCGCATGTCCGGAACTGTCATCGTCGCGGGGGCTCGCACCCCGATCGGTCGCCTGAGCGGGGGTCTGAAGGACCTGTCCGCCTCCGACCTCGGAGGCATCGCGATCAAGGGTGCGCTGGAGAAGGCCGGGGTCACCGGTGACCAGGTCGACTACGTCATCATGGGCCAGGTCATCCAGGCCGGGGCCGGTCAGAACCCGGCCCGCCTGGCTGGCGTCAACGCCGGCATCCCGATGAGCGTCCCGTCGATCACCATCAACAAGGTGTGCCTCTCCGGGCTCAACGCGATCGCCCTGGCCGACCAGCTCATCCGCGCCGGCGAGTGCGAGATCGTGGTCGCCGGCGGGATGGAGTCGATGACCAACGCCCCGCACTTCCTGCCGAAGTCGCGCGAGGGCATCAAGTTCGGCGACGTGAAGCTGGTCGACTCGATGGCCTACGACGCCCTCTTCGACCAGTTCACCTCCCAGGCGATGGGTCTGCTGACCGAGGAGTGCAACGCGGCGGCGCAGAACCTGACCCGCGAGGAGCAGGACACGTTCGCGGCCCAGTCGCACCAGAAGGCCGCGCTGGCGTGGAAGAACGGCGTCTTCGACGCCGAGGTCGTGCCGGTCTCGATCCCGCAGCGCAAGGGCGACCCGGTGGTGATCTCCACCGACGAGGGCGTGCGCGGTGAGACGACCGTGGAGTCGCTCGGCAAGCTGCGTCCGGCGTTCAGCAAGGAGGGCACGATCACGGCCGGCTCGGCCTCGCAGATCTCCGACGGCGCTGCCGCGGTGGTCGTGATGAGCAAGGCGAAGGCGGAGGAGCTGGGCTTGGAGTGGCTCGCCGAGATCGGCGCGCACGGCCAGGTCGCTGGTCCGGACTCGACGCTGCAGCTGCAGCCCGCCGCCGCGACCGCGAAGGCGTGCGAGAAGGAGGGCATCAGCCCGGCCGACCTGGACCTCGTCGAGTTCAACGAGGCGTTCGCCGCGGTCGGCATCTCCTCGGCTCGTGAGCTGGGCCTGGACGAGTCGAAGGTCAACGTCAACGGCGGCGCGATCGCGCTGGGTCACCCGGTCGGCATGTCCGGCACGAGGGTGGTGCTGCACCTCGCGCTCGAGCTCAAGCGCCGCGGGGGCGGTGTCGGCGCGGCCGCGCTGTGTGGCGGCGGCGGTCAGGGTGACGCGCTGATCGTGCGCGTGCCCGCCAGCTGAGGCTGGCGCTATCAGCAGAGTGCGACGTACCGATCGGGTCGCCGACCTGGTGCAGACCGCCCGAGGAGGACCGGACCTCCCCGGCTCCGCCCGGGCGGTCGCCCGTCTCATCAGCCTGGTCGAGGAGGCGCCGGCGACCGGGGGCGAGGCGCTGCGCGAGGTGATGGCCGCGCTGGCGCCGTACGCCGGCCGGGCGAGTGTCGTCGGCATCACCGGATCTCCGGGTGTCGGGAAGTCGACGACCACCAACGCCCTGGTCGCCCAGCTGCGCTCGGCCGGGCGACGCGTGGGCGTGCTGGCGGTCGACCCGTCCTCGCCGTTCTCCGGAGGGGCGCTCCTCGGCGACCGGGTGCGGATGTCGGACCATGCCACCGACAGCGGCGTCTTCATCCGGTCGATGGCGTCGCGAGGACACCTCGGCGGCCTCGCCTGGACGACGCCCCAGGCGCTGCGGGTGCTCGACGCGGCAGGCTTCGACGTCGTCATCATCGAGACCGTCGGCGTCGGGCAGTCGGAGGTCGAGATCGCCGCGCTGGCCGACACCACGGTCGTGCTGCTGGCCCCCGGGATGGGCGACGGCATCCAGGCGGCCAAGGCCGGCATCCTGGAGATCGGCGACCTCTTCGTGATCAACAAGGCCGACCGCGACGGCGCCGACGCGGTGCGACGCGACCTGCGCGGGATGCTCGCGTTGACCGAACGCCACGAGACCGCCTGGAAGCCGCCCATTCTCACGACCGTCGCCCAGTCCCACACCGGCCTGGCCGAGGTGGTGACGGTGATCGATGAGCACCACGATTGGCTGGTGGCGACGGGCGAGCTGGGGCGTCGTCGTGCCCGCCGAGCACGCGAGGAGATCGAGGCGATCGCGCTCGACGCGCTGCGGGCGCGCTGGGGCGAGGTCGGCGCCTCGGGTCAGCTCGACGCGCTCGCGGCGGCCGTGGCGGCGGGCGAGTGCGATCCCTATGCGGCCGCCGATCAGCTGATCGGGTCCTAGTCCGCGACGTCATACGCGCTGGCTGCCAGAGCAGTCGCAGCGTATGACGTCCCGGCTGCCCACCGGACGACGCTGTGCCGGTCGACCCTAGGATTGGCGCCATGACGCAGCAGCCGTTCTCCCGTCCCGGTGCGATCGACCTCTCCGGCCTGAGCCGGACAGGCGCGCCCGCTGCGCCCGGCGGTGCGCCCGGCGGGCCCGGCGCCCCCACCTCGTCGGTGGCGACCGGGTCCTACACCGTCGACGTCGACGAGCAGGCCTTCCAAGGCATCCTCGAGTCCTCGATGACCGCGCCGGTCGTGCTGGTCTTCTACTCGCCGACCCGCTCGCCCGAGAGCGCCACACTGGCAAGCGACGTCAGCACGATCGTCGAGGAGTACGACGGGCGGTTCCTGGCCGGACTCGTCGACATCGATGCGCACCCTCAGATCGCGCAGGCCATGCAGATCCCGCAGGTGCCGTTGATGTATGTGATCCTCGACGGCCGTCCGGCGACCCAGCCGATCCCGGGCGCCCCGCCGCTCGACGAGCTGCGCACCTTCTTCAACCAGCTCGGGCAGCAGCTGACCGTCCAAGGGATCACCGGCCGGCACCAGCCGCGCCGGGCCGCCGCGGTGACCGACGAGGACGGCGAGCCGATGCTCGACCCGCGCTACGCACCCGCCCAGGACGCCCTGGAGGCCGGCGACATCGACCGGGCGGTGGCGGAGTACCAGAAGCTGGTCGACGCGAACCCCGCCGACGCCGAGGCCGCCGCCGGTCTCGCCATGGCGAAGGTCCTCCAGCGGACGCAGGGCGTCGACCTCAACACCGCCCGGGCAGCCGCCGCCGCCAGCCCCGACGACGTCGCCGCCCAGATCATGGTCGCCGACCTCGACCTTCTCGGCGGACACGTCGAGGACTCGTTCGCGCGGCTGGTGGAGCTGATCCGGCGTACGGCGGGCGATGAGCGCAACGCCGTCCGCGAGCACCTGATCGGCCTCTTCGCGGCCGTCGGCAACGACGACCCCCGGGTGCTGAAGGGCCGCCAGGCGCTCGCGTCGGCGCTCTTCTGAACCGCGCTCAGTCGCTGAGCGGCAGCGTCTCGTCGGGCAGCGCCGTCGGGTTGCCGAAGCGGTGCGCCGTGATGCTGACGGCCTGCTCGCGCAGGAACGGCAGCATCTCCAGCCGTCCGGACTCCGTCACGGGGTGCACGTGGATCGCCACGTCCGGGCGGCCGCCCGTCACGGCGTACGCCGCTGTCGCGTCCCCACCGACGAGCCGGACGCGGACGTCGCGCAGGCGACCGAGACGCGCGTGCCACGCAGCGCGGTCCTCCACGGCCACCGTCACACCGGCAGAGGCGAGCGCCTCGGCGACGGACGGGTCGAGCGGCTCGGTCACCGAGACGGTGGGGGTCGAGCCCGCCTGCAGGCCGGCGCCCAGGACGCGGAGGAGGTCGGCCACGGGGCCGGACTCGTGCCGGACGGTCACTGGCACCGGCAAGTAGCGCAGCGCGTTGCGCTCCGCCTCGACGCCGGAGACGTCGCGCGTGACGCC
Organism: Nocardioides sp. AN3; assembly: GCF_054653495.1. Classification (NCBI taxonomy): domain Bacteria; kingdom Bacillati; phylum Actinomycetota; class Actinomycetes; order Propionibacteriales; family Nocardioidaceae; genus Nocardioides; species Nocardioides sp. AN3. Next base: position 24,105 of record NZ_BAAIGC010000005.1, on the reverse strand, counting down.
GTACTCCTGCTGCCATGCGGCGGCGTCGCTGCGCAGCGCGCGCTCGAGACGGTCGGTGCCCTCCAGGCCTGAGCGCCGAGCCGCGTCGAGGAGACGCTGCGCGAGTGCGGAGAGAGGGGCGGTCGAGGTGGCGTAGGCGCTGCTCCAGTCGGTCAGTCCGAGCAGATAGCTGGGGCCACCGGCCTTGGTGCCGGTGCCGACGGCCGAGCGCTTCCACCCCCCGAAGGGCTGACGCCGGACGATCGCGCCCGTGATGCCTCGGTTGACGTAGAGGTTGCCGGCCTCGACGGTGTCCAGCCACAGCCGCAGCTCGGCAGGGTCGAGGGAGTGCAGGCCGGCCGTGAGGCCGAAGGCGACCTGGTTCTGCAGGGCGACGGCGTCCTCGAGCGTCTCGGCCGTCATCACGCTCAGGACGGGCCCGAAGAACTCGGTCAGATGCGAGCGGCTGCCCGGCTGCACGCCCTCCTTGACGCCCGGAGACCAGAGCCGGCCGCTGTCGTCGAGCCGGCGGGGCTCGACGAGCCAGCGCTCGCCGGCGTCGAGCGTGGTCAAGGCGTCGAGCAGCTTGCCCGAGGCCGGCTCGATGAGCGGACCGACCTGGGCCGAGGGGTCCTGGGGCCAGCCGACGTGCAGGGATCGGACGGCGTCGAGCAGCTGGTGACGGAAGCGGGTGGAGGTGGCCACCGAGCCGACCAGGATCACCAGTGAGGCGGCCGAGCACTTCTGTCCGGCGTGCCCGAACGCCGACTGCGCGACATCGCGCGCCGCCAGGTCCAGGTCCGCACTGGGAGTGACGACGATCGCGTTCTTGCCGCTCGTCTCGGCGAGCAGCGGCAGGTCCTGGCGGAAGGTGCGGAACAGCTCTGCGGTCTCGAACGCACCCGTCAGGATCACCCGGCCGACGCGGGGGTCGGAGAGGAGGCTGCGACCGAGGTCGCCCTCCTCGACGGTCGCGAACGAGAGCACCTCGGCGGGCACGCCGCCCTCCCAGATCGCCTCGGCGAGGACCGCACCGCACCGCTCGGCCTGCGGGGCGGGCTTCAGCACGACAGGCGACCCGGCGGCCAGCGCGGCGAGCGTCGAGCCCGTCGGGATCGCCACGGGGAAGTTCCACGGCGGGGTGACCACCGTCAGCGCGACCGGCTCGGCGACCGCACCGTCGACCTCGTCGAGCTGCTCTGCCAGCTGCGCGTAGTAGTTGGCGAAGTCGATGGCCTCGGAGACCTCCGGATCGGCCTGGTCGATGGTCTTGCCGCACTCGGCGGCCATCACCTCGATGAGGTCCGCGCGATGGCGCTCGAGCGAGACCGCGACGCGGCGGAGCACGGCGGCGCGACCCTTGCCGCCGAGCGAGGCCCAGCTCGGCGCGGCGGCCGTCGTGCCGGCCAGGAGCTCCTCGAGCGCCTCCGGGGTGGTGACGCGGCTCTGCTCGACCCGCTCGACGCCGAGCGTGGTCGACGGCACCCGCTCGAGGATCCGGGCGCCCCACGACAGGTTCGCCGGCACGGCGGGGTCGCTGTCGGCGACGTTGTGGAAGCCGGTCATCGGGGTCGGGTCGACCGGCGCGCTGCGGTCCTGGGTGCGGTGTGGGTCCGGCACGGTGCGGTCCAGGGCCCGGAGGCTGGCCTCGAAGCGGGTGCGCTCGCGCTCGAAGAGGGAGACGTCGTCGTGGAGATGGAAGACGGCCGACATGAAGTTGTCGCGGCTCGCGCCCTCCTCCAGCCGACGGATGAGGTAGGCGATGGCGACGTCGAACTCGGTCGACCGGACGATCGGCGTGTAGAGGAGGAGCTCGCCCACGTCGCGCTTGACCGCCTCCGCCTGGCTCTGCGCCATGCCGAGGAGCATCTCGAAGTCGATGCTGTCGCGCACGCCACGATTGCCTGCGAGCAGCCAGGCGAAGGCGATGTCGAAGAGGTTGTGGCCGGCGACGCCGAGCCGCACGTTGCGCACGCGGTCGGGGTGCAGCGCGTAGTCCAGGACGCGCTTGTAGTGGGTGTCGCTCTCCTGCTTGGTGTGCCATGTCGCGAGGGGCCAGTCACGCAGGGACGCCTCGACGCGCTCCATCGGCAGGTTCGCCCCCTTGACCAGGCGCACCTTGATCGGGGCGCCCCCGCGCTCGCGGCGCTCGGCCGCCCAGTCCTGCAGGCGCATCATCGAGCCGACAGCGTCGGGGAGGTAGGCCTGGAGGACCAGGCCCGCCTCCAGACCGGTGAGGTCCGGCTCGTCCAGGAGGCGCGTGAAGACGGCGATCGTGAGGGCGAGGTCGCGGTACTCCTCCATGTCGAGGTTGATGAACGTCCCGTTCGCCGCCGCGCGCTGGTAGAGCGGCCGCAGCGACGCGACGATGCCCTCGACCGCGTCGTCGAACGCCCAGGGCGAGTGCGGCGCGACGGTCGCGGAGACCTTGATGGAGACGTAGTCGACGTCGGGGCGCTGCAGGAGGGCGAGGGTGCCCTTCAGGCGACGGCCCGCCTCCTCGCGGCCGAGCACGGCCTCGCCGAGGAGGTTCAGGTTGAGCCTGTTGCCGTCCGCGCGGAGCCGCTCGATGGAGCGACCGAGGCGCCGCGGCTCCGCGTCGATGAGCAGGTGGCCGACCATCCGCTGCAGTGCGGCGCGCGCGGCCGGGATGACGAGCCAGGGCGCGACCCGGCCCAGAGCGCCACCGGCGCGTACGGCGAGCCGCAGGTGGAGCGGGAGGAACCGGGGCACGTCGCGTGCGAGCGCGGCCAGGTTGCGCGCCGCGACGTGCGGGTCCTCCGGGCGGATGACACCATCGATGAAGCCGACGGTGAACGGGAGGCCGGCCGGGTCGTCGAGCACGTCGGCCAGCCGCTTCGCGGCCTGGTCGGGCTCGATCCCAGCCGAGGTGTCGAGCCAGCGGCGGACCGTCTGCTCGACGGCGGGGAGGAGCTCGGTCAGCTCGCTGACGCCAGCGGGGTCGTCGTAGGTCGCAGGAGGCATGACGCCAGTGTTGCTCGCGCGGATCGTTCACGAAAAGCACTGTTTTCTGACTCGTACGCGTAAGATCCGCTGACGAATCCAGGAGGTCCCCGTGCTCGACGTACGCCGGCTCCGGCTCCTGCGCGAGGTGCGCGTGCGCGGCACGATCGCCGCGGTCGCCGGCGCCCTGCACCAGAGCCCGTCGTCGGTGTCGCAGCAGCTGAGCCAGCTCGAGCGCGAGGTCGGCGTCGAGCTGCTCCGCAAGGCCGGCCGGCGCGTCCAGCTGACGTCCGAGGCCGAGCTGCTCGTCGCTCACGCCGAGGTGGTGCTCGAGCGGCTGGAGCTCGCGGAGTCCGAGCTGCTCGCTGCTGCCGCCGAGGCGACGGGGACGGTCCGGATGGGGATCTTCCAGTCGGCGGCGCTGGCGCTCCTGCCGACCACGCTGCGCCTGGTCCGCGAGCGCGCACCGAGGGTGCGGCTGGTCATCGTGCAGCGCGAGCCCGAGACGGCGCTGCACGAGACCTTCGCGCGCGACTTCGACCTGGTCGTCGCCGAGCAGTACCCGGGGCACGCCGCACCCTGGCATCCGCAGCTCGACCGTCGGGCACTGACCGAGGACGCGATCAGGCTCGCGGTGGCGGCGCAGGGGCAGCCGGGGTCGGAATGGGAGACCGGGTCAGGGTCGGCGAGCGTCACCCGGCTCGCGGACGCCGCCCGGTGGCCCTGGGTGATGGAGCCGCACGGCGCGGCGTCGCGGCACTTCGCCGAGCAGCTGTGCCGCCTGGCGGGCTTCGAGCCCGACGTCCAGTTCGAGACCGCGGACCTGCAGGCGCACGTCGCCCTCGTCTCCACCGGCAACGCCGTGGCGCTCCTCCCCGACCTGCTGTGGGGCGGAGGACCCCCACCCGTGCGGCTCGTCGACCTCGACGACGCCCCGGTGCGGACCGTCTTCACGGCCTCGCCCACCTCGCTCGCCGACCGGCCGGCGGTGCGTGCGGTGCGCGCTGCCCTCGCCGATGCGGTGGCCTCGATGCAGGCTCAGCCGACGGGGCGGCCGGACTCGGTGTAGGAGATGCCGGCGCCGCCGGCGCTCGCCAGCGCGGCCTCGATGCGCCGCGCGGTGAAGTCCGCGCAGCGCTCGCGGACCTCCTCCAGCGTGCAGAACTCGACGGACCGGATCTCGCGCTTCTCCCGCTCGATCATGTCGACCACCGACGGCTCGTGCACGCCGCCGTCGAAGACCAGGCAGACCGCGTCGTCCCAGCCGCTCCACGGGGGGAGCCAGTCGGTGAGCAGGAGCCGGCCCGCCGGCAGGTCCAAGGCGAGCTCCTCCTGGATCTCGCGGCTGACGCCGACCGCCGGCGACTCGCCCACCTCGACGACACCGCCGGGAAGGTCCCAGTCGGCCTTGTACGTGAGCTGGCACAGCAGCACCCGATCGGTGGTGTCGCGGATGAGGAACTGCCCGATGGCCCGCTTGCGGGGGAGGAAGGAGTTCAGCAGGGCCCGGAACCCCTCAGGCTCGTGGGCGGGAACATCGGTGACGACCCTGGCGTAGACGATGCGGTCGACCGGGTTGCCGTCGACGGTGACGCCGCGCATCACGCCCTCGCGGCGCAGGCCCGACCAGGTCGCGGTGCGCTGGGCCTGCTCGTCAGTGGGATCCACCAACGCCTCGACGCGATGGTGGCTGGTGAGCGCTGAGGCGACCTGGTGACGGACGGCATCGAGGGTCTCGTCCGGGGTCCAGGTGATGCGAGCGACCCCGTCGGCGACGGTCAGGACGGTCGGCCCGGAGTCGTGGGTGCTCACACGCACACCCTAATGGCCGGCCGTCGTCACAACCCGTGCCCCTCCGGGTGCGCCCGCTCGCAGACCCACCGCTACGAGGTCGGCGTGTCCTCCTGCGGGTCCTCCTCCAGCGCCGCCTGGACGGCGGCGTCTGCGTCGGCCGGTTCGTCGGACTCGGGCGCCGCGGCGCGGCGCAGCCACAGCGTGCCGAGCGGGGGCACCTGCAGGTCGGCGTACGCCGGCCAGCCACGGTGCTCCTCGGCGACGGCCGTGACGGATCCGAAGTTCCCCACGCCTGAGCCGCTGTAGAGGTCGGCGTCGGTGTTGAGGACCTCCTCCCACGCGCCGGCGGCCGGCAACCCGAGCCGGTAGCCGTGGTGGGGGAGCGCCGCGAAGTTCGCCACGCAGACCAGCTCGTGCCCCTCTCCGTCGCGGCGGATGAAGGAGTAGACGTTGCCCGAGGTGTCGTCGGCGTCGATCCACGCGAAGCCGGCGGGGGAGCTGTCGAGCGCCCAGAGTGCGGGTGTCTCGCGGTAGGTGCGGTTCAGGTCGCGGACCAGCGAGTGCAGACCGCGGTGCTCGGGGTGGTCGAGCAGCCACCAGTCGAGCTCGCGAGACTCCGCCCATTCGGACTCCTGGCCGAACTCCGACCCCATGAAGAGCAGCTGCTTGCCCGGGTGCGCCCACATGAACGCAAGGTAGGCGCGCAGGTTGGCGAGCTGGCGCCAGCGGTCGCCTGGCATCTTGCGCAGCAGCGAGCCCTTGCCGTGCACGACCTCGTCGTGCGAAAGGGGGAGGACGTAGTTCTCTGACCAGGCATAGGTCAGGGCGAAGGTCATGTCGTGGTGGTGCCAGGACCGGTGGACGGGGTCACGCGCCAGGTAGTCGAGCGTGTCGTGCATCCAGCCCATGTTCCACTTGAAGCCGAAGCCGAGGCCGCCCTCGTCGGTCGCTCGGGTGACCCCGGGCCAGGAGGTCGACTCCTCGGCGACCGTCGTGATGCCGGGAACCCGCTTGTAGGACGTCGCGTTCATCTCCTGGAGGAACTGGACCGCCTCGAGGTTCTCCCGCCCCCCGTGGATGTTCGGCTCCCACTCGCCCTCGTTGCGGGCGTAGTCGAGGTAGAGCATCGAGGCGACACCGTCGACGCGGAGGCCGTCGGCATGGAACTCCTCGAGCCAGTAGATCGCGTTGGCGTAGAGGAAGTTGCGCACCTCGGGGCGGCCGAAGTCGAAGATGTGCGAGCCCCATTCCTGATGCCAGCCCCGGCGGGGGTCGGGGTGCTCGTAGAGCGGCGCGCCGTCAAAGCGGGCCAGTGCCCACTCGTCGGTCGCGAAGTGCCCGGGCACCCAGTCGAGGATCACGCCCACACCGGCCTGGTGCAGCCGGTCGACGAGGTAGCGGAAGTCGTCAGGCGTGCCGAGCCGGGAGTCGGGGGCGAAGTAGGACGTCACGTGGTAGCCCCACGACCCGCCGAAGGGGTGCTGCATCACCGGCATGAGCTCGACGTGGGTGAATCCCAGGTCGCTGACGTAGCCGACCAGCTCCTCGGCGAGGTCGGCGTAGGAGCGATGCCGTCGCCACGAGCCCAGGTGCACCTCGTAGACCGACATCGGCTCGGCGACCGGCTGCTTGGCCGGGCGCGCCTGCATCCACTCCTGGTCGCCCCAGGAGTAGCGGGACTCGAAGACCATCGAGGAGGTGTTCGGCGGCACCTCGGCCCAGGCCGCCATCGGGTCGGCCTTCTCGCGCCAGTGCTGGTCGGCGCCGAGGATGATGAACTTGTAGCGGGTGCCGGTGCCCACCGCGGGGACGAACAGCTCCCACACGCCGGACTCGCCGAGCTGCCGCATCGGGTGCTCGCGGCCGTCCCAGCTGTTGAAGTCGCCCTCGAGCCGGACGCCGTAGGCACGCGGCGCCCAGACGGCGAACGAGGTGCCGGTGACGTCCGGGCCGCCCGGTGACTCGTAGTGGTGCACCCGCGCGCCGAGCACCTTCCAGAGCTGCTCGTGGCGTCCTTCGCGGATGAGGTGCTGGTCGACCTCGCCGAGGGTCGGCAGGAAGCGGTAGGGGTCGTCGACCTCGAGGGAGTGGTCGCCGTAGGTCACCAGCAGGCGATAGTCGGGCACCTCGGCGACGGGCAGCACCCCCACCCAGACACCCTCGCGCTCGTGGCGGAGCTCGGCCTCGCTCCAGTCGCCGTCGACGCGGTAGCGGACCACGACCGTCGAGGCCAGCGGCTTGAGCGCGCGGACGGTCACCGCGCCGTCGTACGGATGGGGGCCGAGGACGGAGTGCGGCGCCGCGTGGCGTCCCTCGACCAGACTGTCGAGCTCGTGGCTCTCGATGGGACGAGCAGTGGTGGATGCGCTCACTTCGCATCAGCTCCGATCTGCGCGAGCGCCTCGAGCGGGATGGTCAGCCAGCTCGGGCGGTTGCGCGCCTCATAGACGGTCTCGTACACGGCCTTGTCGGCGACGTAGGCCTCGAGCAGGATCCGCTTCTCGACGGTCAGGTCGCCGCCGTACGCCACCAGGAAGTGGTTGCGGTTCCGGTTGGCCCACTCGGCCGCGCGCATGCGGCGCAGCTCCGCGAGCTCCTGGTCGCCCTCGCCGCTGGGCTGGCTGTGCTCGACCGAGCGCGGTGCGTAGTCGAAGGAGCGCAGCATGCCCGCGACGTCGCGCCAGGGCGAGTCGGGCAGGGTGCGCTCGTCCAGCCGCTTGGCGGGCTCGCCCTCGAAGTCGACGATCTTCCAGCCCTTGGCGGTGCGCAGCGTCTGGCCCAGGTGCAGGTCACCGTGGATGCGCTGCACCTCGAGCGAGCCGAGGTCGGCGACCCGAGTGAAGAGCGCGTGCAGGCGGTCGGCGTGCGCCGCCAGCTCCGGTACCACGTTGAGGGCGCGGTCGAGCCGGTCACCCATGGCCGCGGCGAGTGCCGCCGTGGCCTCGGGGCCCCGCGTCTGCGTGGGGAAGGTCGTGGCGAGCTGACGGTGCACGGCGGCGACCGCCTCGCCCAGCCTCGTTGCCTCGGGGGCGAAGTCGCCCCCCGACTCTGTTGCGTGCAGCTCCGGGCTGCCCAGCAGGCTCCGCACGCTCGCGAGGGCCAGGTCCCAGCCGTCGGTCGCGGTTCGCAGGAACTGCTGCAGCATCGCGAGCTGCATGACCGGCTCGTCGCCGGCCGTCGCGGTCTCGAGCCAGCCGTAGAGGGCGGCGACGTGCTCGGACCCGACCTCGGTCAGGGTCTTGTGGATCTCGATGTCGGGGTTCACGCCGGGGGTCACCTTGCGGAAGATCTTCATGAGAGCGTCCTCGCCGAAGGCGACCGACGAGTTCGACTGCTCGCCGGAGAAGAGCGAGGAGTGTGCGGCCCGGTCGAGCTGATGCCCCGGGAGCCGATGGAAGGCGAGCGGCCCGTCGACCGGTCGGCTCGCGGCGGCGTCGAACGAGCGCAGCCAGCACGCCATCGCCTCCCGGTCGTGGACGGCGTCGTAGGCGTGCACCCAGCCGAGCGCGGGATCCTCCCACCAGCCGATGAAGGCGTGGTCGAGCCGGCCCTGGGGATGCTGGTAGAGCGCGAGCGGGACCTGGTAGAGCTCGGTCTCCGTGCCTGCGCCGCCGGCGGGGTCAGCGTAGGTCACCTCCACCAGATGGACGAGGACCCGCGGGCTGCTCTCGACGCGGCCAGGCACCTCGCCGAGGACGCGGATGCCGCTCACCTCGAAGGTCCGGCCCTTGCCGCCGAACCAGCGGGTGCGCGTGAGGTAGTCGGCGAAGACCTCGCGGTCGAGGTGGTCGGCTGACACGGGCGTCTGGGTCACAGCAGCTCCTCCTCGGACGGGCTCGTGCCCGGCTCGACCGGCGCGGCCTCCGGACGGGTCAGCCTGAACCAGTAGAACCCGTACCCACCCAGGGTGAGCAGGTAGGGCAGCTCGCCGATGGCCGGGAACGGGACACCGCCGATCAGCTCGATGGGCACCATGCCCTCGAAGCGGCGCAGGTCCAGCTGGACCGGCTGGGGGAAGCGGGAGAGGTTGTTGACGCAGAGGATGACGTCGCTTCTGCCGTCCGCTGCGAGGTGCTCGCGGGAGTAGGAGAGCACCGACGGGTTGGAGCCGCCCAGGTCGGTGAAGCTGCCGAGCCCGAAGGCAGCATGCTGCTTGCGGGCGTGGATCAGCCGGCGCGTCCACTGCAGCAGGCTGGAGGAGTCCTCGAGCTGCGCCTCGACGTTGACCGCTTGGTAGCCGTAGACGGGGTCCTGGACCACCGGCCGGTCCAGACGCCCCGGGTTGGCGACCGAGAAGCCGGCGTTGCGGTCGCCCGACCACTGCATCGGGGTCCGGACGCCGTCGCGGTCGCCGAGCCAGATGTTGTCGCCCATGCCGATCTCGTCGCCGTAGTACAGCACCGGCGACCCCGGCAAGGAGAGGAGGAGCGCGGTGAAGAGCTCCATCTGGTTGACGTCGTTGTCCAGCAACGGCGCCAGCCGGCGGCGGATGCCGATGTTGGCCTTCATGCGCGGGTCCTTGGCGTACTCCGCCCACATGTAGTCGCGGTCCTCGTCGGTGACCATCTCGAGCGTCAGCTCGTCGTGGTTGCGCAGGAAGATGCCCCACTGGCAGCCGCTCGGGATGGGCGGCGTCTGCTCGAGGATCTCGCTGATGGGGAACCGCGACTCGCGCCGCACCGCCATGAAGATGCGCGGCATCACCGGGAAGTGGAAGCACATGTGGCACTCGTCGCCGCCGGAGGCGAAGTCGCCGAAGTAGTCGACCACGTCGGCCGGCCACTGGTTGGCCTCGGCGAGGAGGACGGTGCCGGGATACTCGTCGTCGACCATGCGGCGGACCCTGCGCAGGAACTCATGGGTCTCCGGGAGGTTCTCCCCGTTGGTGCCCTCGGCCTCGAACAGGTAGGGCACCGCGTCGAGCCGGAACCCGTCCAGGCCCATGTCGAGCCAGAACCGCATCGCGTCCAGGATGTCCTCGGCCACCTTCGGGTTCTCGTAGTTGAGGTCCGGCTGGTGGGAGAAGAACCGGTGCCAGAAGTACTGCTGGCGCACCGGGTCCCAGGTCCAGTTCGACGGCTCGGTGTCGACGAAGATCACCCGGGCGTCGGAGTAGAGCTCGTCGGAGTCGGACCAGACGTAGTAGTCGCCGTACGGGCCCTGCGGATCCCTGCGGCTCTCCTGGAACCACGGGTGGGCGTCGCTGGTGTGGTTGACGACGAAGTCGATGATGACCCGGAGCCCGCGCTCGTGCGCGGCCACCAGCAGCTGCTGGAAGTCCTCGATCGTCCCGACCTCGGGCAGCACGCCGGTGAAGTCGGCGACGTCGTATCCCCCGTCCCGCAGCGGGCTGGGGAAGAAGGGCGGCAGCCAGAGGCAGTCCACGCCGAGCCAGGCGAGGTAGTCGAGCTTCTCGGTCAGCCCCTTGAAGTCGCCGGTCCCGTCCCCGTTGGAGTCCTTGAAGGAGCGGACGAGCACCTCGTAGAACACCGCCGACTTGAACCACTCCGGCTCGCCCTGATGGTCGATGCCGGGGGAGTCGGGGAACGGCTCCTCACTCACGATCCCGCCGTGGGGGGCGTCGTTGTCGACGACCGGCTGCTCGGTCATCGGACCTCCCGGACGCTGAGCACGTGCGCGGTCTCCCGGCCCGGGTCCAGCCGGACGTAGTTGTCGCGCCCCCAGGTCCAGTCGGCGCCGGTGATCTCGTCGTGCACGACGAAGCTCTCCGGCAGGCCGAGTGCGTCGAGGTCGAGGTGGACCATCGTCTCGCGCACGCCGTGCGGGTCGAGGTTGATCACCACGATGACGGTGTCGCGGCCCGACGCCGAGTCCGCCTGCTTGGTGAAGACCAGGGTGTGGTCGTCGTCGGACCAGTGCACCTTGAGGTTGCGCAGCAGCTGGAGGGCGGGGTGCGCACGGCGGATCTCGTTGAGCAGGGTCAGGTACGGCGCAAGCGTCCTCCCTTCGCGCTCGGCCGCCTCCCAGTCCCGGGGACGCAGTTGGTACTTCTCGGAGTCGAGGTACTCCTCGCTGCCCGGACGCACCGCCACGTGCTCGAACAGCTCATAGCCGGCGTACACGCCCCAGGACGGCGACCCCATGGCCGCCAGCGTGGCGCGGATCTTGAAGGCTGCGGGCCCGCCGTACTGCAGGGAGGCGTGCAGGATGTCGGGGGTGTTGACGAAGAAGTTCGGGCGCATCAGGTGGTCGGACTCCGAGGAGACCTCGACGAGGTAGTCCTCGATCTCGCCCTTCTCCACCCGCCAGGTGAAGTAGGTGTAGGACTGGTGGAAGCCGACGGCGCCCAGGGCGTGCATCATCGCGGGCCGGGTGAAGGCCTCGGACAGGAAGAGCACGTCGGGGTCGGTGCGACGCACCTCGCGCAGGAGCCACTCCCAGAACGCGACCGGCTTGGTGTGCGGGTTGTCGACCCGGAAGATGCGCACGCCGTGCGACATCCACACGCGGACGACGCGGAGCACCTCCTGGGCGATGCCGCTCGGGTCGTTGTCGAAGTTGATCGGGTAGATGTCCTGGTACTTCTTCGGCGGGTTCTCCGCGTAGGCGATGGATCCGTCGGCACGCGTGGTGAACCACTCCCGGTGGGAGGTCGCCCACGGGTGGTCGGGCGCCGCCTGGAGGGCCAGGTCGAGCGCGACCTCGAGGCCGAGCTCACCGGCTCGGGCGACGAAGGCGTCGAAGTCCGCAGAGGTGCCCAGGTCGGGGTGTATGGCGTCGTGGCCGCCGTCCTTGGAGCCGATCGCCCACGGGCTGCCGACGTCGTCGGGTCCGGGCGTGAGCGTGTTGTTAGGGCCCTTGCGGTTGACCTCGCCGATGGGGTGGATCGGGGGCAGGTAGACGATGTCGAACCCCATCGCGGCGACGGCGTCGAGACGCTCGGCCGCGGTGCGGAAGGTGCCGCTGCGCATGACGCCGTTCTCGTCGGGAGCGGCACCCTCGGAGCGGGGGAAGAACTCGTACCAGCTGCCGAACAGTGCCCGCCAGCGGTCGGCGTACGCCGGGTAGGGACCCTCCGTCGTCACGAGCTCGCGCACGGGGTGCGCCCGCAGGACCTGCACGAGGTCGGGTGCGGTCATCACGGCGAGGCGCGCCGCCTCGGGCCGCGTGGCGTCATTCGCGGCATCGACGGCGGCCTTGAGGGTCGCCGCGTCCGTGGCCGACAGCGTCGGGTCGCCGAGGACCCGCTCGAGCAGCAGCCTGCCCTCGGTGAACATGAGGTCCACGTCGACGCCGGCGTCGATCTTGAGGGGAGCATCGTGCAGCCACGTGCCGATCGGGTCCGACCAGGACTGGATCTCGAAGGTCCACGGTCCTGGGACGTCCGGGGTCACCCAGGCCTCGTAGCGGTCGCTGCGCGGGCCGATCTCCACCATCCGGACCGGGGACCGTCTGGTGCCGGTGGGGTCGATCAGCACGACGTCGACGCCGAGCAGGTCGTGCCCTTCTCGGAAGACCGTCGCGCGGACCGGGAACGGCTCGCCGACAGTCGCCTTCGCCGGTTGCCGACCGAGATCGACAACGGGGTGCACGTCCAGCACAGGGATGCGTCCGACCATGGGATCAAACTATCCAGCCGAGGGCTGTGTCATGCCTCTCAGGCTGATCTTCGCCCCATGTTGGATCGATCCAAGCAAAGTGGGCTAGCGTCGGGTCCATGCGTGCGATCCGTCGCTTCACCGTCCGTCCCGTGCTCCCTGCGCCCCTGGCTGCCCTCGGCACCCTCGCCGGCAACCTGAGGTGGTCGTGGCACCCACCTGCACAGGATGTCTTCGCCGCCGTCGACCCCGAGCTGTGGGAGTCGACCGGGCGCGACCCGGTGCGTCTGCTCGGTGCCGTCAGCCGGGCGCGTCTGACCGAGCTGGCCGCCGACCCCGGCTTCCTCGCCCGCCTGGGAGAGGCGGAAGCGGACCTCGAGCGCTACCTCACCGAGGACCGCTGGTTCCAGCGGACGGTGCAGAAGGAGGGGGCCGGCGGGCCCCGCGCGATCGGCTACTTCTCGCCCGAGTTCGGCATCACGGCCGTGCTCCCGCAGTACTCCGGCGGTCTCGGCATCCTCGCCGGCGACCACCTCAAGGCGGCCAGCGACCTCGGCGTGCCGATCATCGGCGTGGGGCTGCTCTACAAGCACGGCTACTTCCAGCAGGCGCTCTCCCGCGACGGCTGGCAGCAGGAGACCTACCCGGTGCTCGACCCCGACGGCCTGCCGATCTCGGCGCTGCGGGAGGCCGACGGCACCCCGGCGACCATCTCGCTCGCCCTTCCGGGGGGCCCCGACCTCGTCGCGCGGATCTGGGTGGCCAGCGTCGGGCGAGTGCCGCTGCTCATGCTCGACACCGACGTCGAGGGCAATCCCGACCACTACGTCGACGTGACCGACCGGCTCTACGGCGGCAACAGCGAGCACCGGCTGCGTCAGGAGCTGCTGCTCGGCGTGGGCGGTGTGCGGGCTCTTCGCGTCTACTCCCGCATCACCGGGGCACCGGCGCCGGACGTCTTCCACACCAACGAGGGCCATGCCGGCTTCCTCGGCCTGGAGCGGATCCGCGAGCTGACCGTCGCCGAGGGCGGCCCGCAGCTCGACTTCGAGACCGCGCTGGAGGTCGGGCGTGCCTCGACCGTCTTCACCACCCACACGCCGGTCCCGGCGGGCATCGACCGCTTCCCGCACACCCTCGTGGAGCAGTACTTCGCCGAGGGCTCCGGCGTCACGCCCGGCGTGCCGGTGGAGCGGGTGCTCGCACTCGGCGCCGAGGACTACGAGGGCGGGGACCCGTCGGTCTTCAACATGGCGGTCATGGGCTTCCGGCTCGCGCAGCGCGCCAACGGCGTGTCCCAACTGCACGGTCAGGTCTCGCGCGGGATGTTCAAGGGACTGTGGCCGGCCTTCGACGAGGCCGAGGTGCCGATCGGGTCCATCACCAACGGGGTGCACGCGCCGACGTGGGTCGCCCGGGAGCTGTTCGACCTCGCGGCCCAGGTCGGGGCGGACCCGGCGGACCTCGACTCCTACTGGAGCGCGGCCGACAAGGCGCCCGCCGACCAGATCTGGGCGGTCAAGCGGCAGCTGCGGGACACGCTCGTGCACGACGCGCGCCGGCGGCTGCGCAAGTCCTGGGAGAAGCGCGGTGCGGCCGGCGCCGAGCTCGGCTGGATCGACGACGTGCTCTCCCCGGACGTGCTCACGATCGGGTTCGCGCGCCGCGTGCCGTCGTACAAGCGGCTGACCCTCATGCTGCGCGACCCCGCGCGGCTCAAGCGGCTGCTGCTGGACCCCGAGCGTCCGGTGCAGCTCGTGATCGCCGGCAAGTCGCACCCCGCCGACGACGGCGGCAAGCGGCTCATCCAGGAGATGGTCCGCTTCGCCGACGACCCTGAGGTGCGGCACCGGATCGTGTTCCTGCCCAACTACGACATCGCGATGGCGCAGCCGCTCTACCCCGGCTGCGACGTCTGGCTCAACAACCCGCTGCGCCCCTATGAGGCCTGCGGCACCTCCGGCATGAAGGCCGCCCTCAACGGGGGGCTCAACCTGTCCATCCTCGACGGCTGGTGGGACGAGTGGTACGACGGCCAGAACGGCTGGGCCATCCCGTCCGCCGACGGTCTCGACGATCCCGACCGGCGCGACGACCTCGAGGCCTCGGCGCTCTACGACCTCATCGAGCACGAGATCGCGCCGCGGTTCTACGACACCGACCACGACGGCGTCCCCACGCGCTGGATGGAGATGCTGCGCCACACGCTGAAGTCGCTCGGCCCGAAGGTGCTCGCCACGCGGATGGTGCGCGACTACGTCCGCCAGCTCTACACGCCCGCGGCCGACAACGCCCGATCGCTCAACGCCGACTACGCCGGCGCCCGTGAGCTCGCCGCCTGGAAGCAGCACGTGAAGGGCGCCTGGCCGCAGGTGCGCGTCGAGCACGTGGAGAGCAGCGGCGTCGGCGACGCCCCCGAGGTCGGCGCGGTGCTGTGCGTGCGGGCCTTCGTCGCCCTGGGCGAGCTCACCCCCGCCGACGTCGACGTGCAGCTGGTGCACGGCCGCGCCGACGCCGACGACGTGCTGACCGACACGGCTCAGACGATCCTCGTGCTCACGGAGTCCTACGAGGGCGGGCGGCACTGCTTCGAGGGTGAGGTCGTCCTCGACCACTCCGGTCCGTTCGGCTACACGGTGCGCGTCGTCCCGCGCAACGGACATCTGGCGTCGTACGCCGAGCTGGGGGTCGTCGCCACCGCCTGACGCGAGGCGAGCAGTCCCAGATACTCGCCCTGGAGTACGCCGAGCAGACGCAGATGACCGCCAGATACGCGCTGAGCGGACGCAGATGATCACTCTGAGGTGAACATCTGCGTCCGCTCGGCGGTTCTCAGGCGGTCATCTGTGACTGCTGGGCGGTTCTTAGGCGGTCATCTGTGACTGCTCGGCGGTTCTCAGGCGGTCATCTGTGACTGCTGGGCGGTTCTTAGGCGGTCATCTGTGACTGCTCGGCGGTTCTCAGGCGGTCATCTGTGACTGCTCGGCGACCCCGTCACTGGGCTGCGTCGACGAACTTCGTGGTGTAGGTCTTGGACAGGTCGATGGAGTCCTTCTTGGCCTTCACCGTGTCGCTGAAAGTGCCGAGGACGCCGAGGACGGTCTGGGGGCCGCCGTCGGGCATCCGGCCGTCCGTGGTGAACATCGGCGAGGAGTCCTTGATCGACTTCTCGTAGAGGGCCGGGTTGCCGCCGGCGTAGTCCTTCGGCATCTTCGCGGCGATGTCGGCCGCGGAGTGCGAGCTCATCCACTTCATCGTCTTCACGAACGCGTCGGCCACCTTCTGCACGGTCTTGGGGTTCTTCTCGACGTAGTCGCAGGTCATGTAGAGCGAGGCAGCCGGGTAGAGGCCGCCGAGGGCCTTCTGCGTGCCCTCCTCGGTGCGCATGTCGATGAGGACCTTGCCCAGGCCCTTGTCGACCGCGGTGGCGATCGTCGGGTCGGTGGTCATGCCGGCATCGATGCCGCCGTTCTGGAGGGCCGCGATGAAGGTGGAGCCGGCCCCGGCTGTGACGGTCGCGTAGTCCTTGGTGTCGATGCCGTTCTTCGTCGCGAGATACTGCGTGAGGTAGTCGGTCGACGAGCCCGGCGACGTGACGCCGAGCCGCTTGCCCTTGAAGTCCGCAGCGGTCGCGACCCCGGCGGACTTGGTGGCGACGACCTCCGCCTCGCCTGGCACCTTGGCGAGCTGGACGACGCTCTCGACGCACTTGTCCTGCGCCTGGAGCGTGATCGCGTGGTCGTAGAAGCCGACCACGCCGTCCACCTGGCCCGACAGCATCACGTTCTCGGCGCTCGCGCCGGACGGCTCGGTCTTGAGATCGACGTCCACGCCGGCGTCGGAGAAGTAGCCGAGCTGCTCGGTGAGCTTCGCCGGCAGGTAGATCACCTTGTCGATGCCGCCGACCATGATGCTGACCTTCGGCGTGCCGGAGCTGCTGTCGGCGGTGCTGCTGCCGCCGCGGCAGGCGGTGAGCGAGGTGGTCACGGCCGCGGCCGCGATGGTGCCGGCGATGATCCGGTGGGTGTGCTGCTTCATGGAGATGTCCTTCTACTGGTCGTGGGAGGGAGTGCCGTCAGATGCCGGCGGAGGCGGTGTGGGAGGCCGGCCGCCAGGAGGTCAGGCGCGTCTCGAGCTGCGTGATGAGCCACTCGGCGCCGAGCGCGAGCACGGTGGTGATGAGCATCCCGGCGTAGATCCCGGCCGCGTCGAAGTTGCCCTGGGCGTGGTTGATGAGGAGACCCAGGCCCTTGTCGGCGCCGGTGAACTCGCCGACGATCGCGCCGATCAACGCGAAGCCGAAGGCGACGTGCATGCTGGCGAGGATCCAGGAGGTGGCGCTGGGCAGGATGACGCTGCGCATGAGCTGCCACCGGCTGGCGCCCAGGATCCGGGAGTTGTCGACCAGCAGGCGGTCGACCTCGCGGGCGCCCTGGAAGGAGTTGAAGAAGACCGCGAAGAACACCAGCACGAACGCGGTGGCGACCTTCGACTCCATGCCGAGTCCGAACCAGATGACGAAGAGCGAGGCCAGCACGATGCGGGGGATCGCGTTCGCGCCCTTGATGAACGGCGCGAGTACGTCGGCGAAGAACCGGCTCCGGCCGAGCACGACGCCGAGCACGACGCCCGCGATCGTGCCGAGGACGAAGCCGAGCACGGCCTCCTCGAGGGTGGCCGCGATGTTGGTCCAGATCGAGCCCTGGGAGGTGCCTGCGGTGAACCAGTCGACGAGCCGGTTCCAGATCTGGCTCGGCATGGAGTAGTAGAACGGGTCGATCACGGTGCGTGCCGCGAGCTCCCAGGAGCCCAGCCAGGCGACGACCAGGGCGACGCGGACGGCGTACACCCCCCACGACCGTCGCCGGCCGGACCGCTTCCCGGCCATGCGCCTCGCGCGGCCCGCCTCACTGGCGTTGCTGCTCGCGGGGGTGCCGGCAGGGCTGCCGGCGGGGCTGCCGGCGGCGCCGACGGGGGTGGCGGTGTCATGCGACACGGGAGGCTCCTCTCGCCCGGGTGATCTCGACTTCTTCGCGCAGGCTGTCCCAGATCCGCTTGTAGAGCTCGATGAACTCCGGCGTCAGCCGGATCTCCTCGACGCGGCGGGGGCGGGGGAGGTCCACGCGGACGATGTCCTTGACGGTGGCCGGGCCGGCCGTCATCACCACGACGCGATCGGCGAGGCTGATCGCCTCGGTGAGGTCGTGGGTGACGAAGACGCACGCGGCACCGCTGCCCGACCAGAGGTTCAGCAGCTCGTCCTGCATCAGCTCGCGCGTCTGCACGTCGAGGGCGCCGAAGGGCTCGTCGAGCAGGAGGACCGAGGGCTCGGTGATGAGCGACTGGGCCATCGCGACGCGCTTGCGCATGCCGCCGGAGAGCTGGTGGGGGTAGCGGTCCTCGAAGCCGGCGAGCCCGACCCGCGTGATCCAGTCGCGGGCCTGCTCGTCGGCCTCACGACGGCTCACGCCCCGGAAGCGCAGGCCGAGGCCGACGTTGTCGAGGACGTTCTTCCAGGGCAGCACCGCATCGCCCTGGAACATGTAGCCGACGCCGTCGGGGATGCCGACCACGGGCTGGCCCGCGACGTGCACGGTGCCGTCGGAGGCCGGCTCCAGGCCGGAGACGAGTGACAGTGTCGTGGACTTGCCGCAGCCGGTGGGTCCGACGATGGCGACGAACTCGCCGGCCGCGACGTCGAGGGTGACGTCACGGATCGCGGTGAAGGGCGTGCCGTCCTTCGAACCGAACCGCTTGGTGGCGCCGCGCAGCGCGATCGCCGGGCTCAGCGAGCGAGGGGTGCCCGGTGGGTGGTGAGGGGTCATGGCGCAGGACCGTACGAGTGCTGTGACGGCGGTCACCAGACTTGCGCCACTTGTGCCCGAACCCGACACAAACGACGTTCTGCGCGTTGTGCTCAGCGGGGCTCGGGCGGGTGATCGTCGTTACACTCCGGTGGTGATGAGGACGCGTCGGCTCGCTCTCGGGACGCAGGCGGTGGTAGCACTCGTGGCCCTGCTCAGCGTCGTCGTGCTGCTCTCCCTGGCGGTCTCCACAGCGGTGGTCCGGCGCGATCTGGAGAAGCAGTACGAACAGCGGGCGCTGGCCATCGCGCGCAGCGTGGCAGCGCTCCCCGGGCTCGCCACCCAGGTCACCTCGGGCCGGCCCACGACGGACGGACCCGTGCAGGTCGAGGCTCAGCGGATCCGGCGGCAGACCGGTGCGCTGTACGTCGTGGTCACCGACGCACGTGGCATCCGCTACAGCCACCCGACCCCCAGCAACGTCGGCCGCCCGGTGAGCACCAGTCCCGACGAGGCGCTGAGCGGACACGAGGTCGTGGCGGTCGAGCGCGGCACGCTCGGCTACTCCGCCCGCGGCAAGGTGCCGCTGCGCGACGACTCAGGCCGGGTGGTCGGCGAGGTGAGCGTGGGCATCGCGACCTCGGAGGTGGCCCACGAGGCCGGGTCCCTCACGCTGGTCCTGGCCCTCGTCGCTCTGGTTCCGCTCGCTGTCGGGCTGGTCGGGTCCTTCACGTTGGCGCGGCGGCTGCGACGGACCACCCTCGGTCTACAGCCCGAGGAGATGGCGGATCTCGTCCGAGAGCACGTGGCGGTCCTCGGTGGCGTCCGCGACGGCGTGGTGGCGGTCGACGGCCGCGGCAACGTCACCGTCAGCAACCCTGAGGCGCGCCGGCTGCTGGGCAGCGACCTGGTGCCCGGCGTACGCCTCGCCGACGCGGCGGTGGCTCCCGAGTCCGCGGCGCTGTTCGAGGAGGAGCCGGCACCGACCGGCGCCCTGCGACTCATCGGCGGCCGTGTCGTCGTCGCGACCCGGCTGCCCGTCCACCGGGGCGAGCGCGACCTCGGCAGCGTGCTGATCCTCCGGGACCGGACCGACCTCGACGAGATGGCCGGCGAGCTCGAGGCGACGCGGGCCCTCACCGATGCCCTGCGCGCCCAGGCACATGAGCACCACAACCGCCTCCACGCGCTGATCGGCATGCTGCACCACGGGGATGTCGACGCGGCGCAGAGCTACCTGACCGGGCTCAGCGAGGCCGGCACTTGGCTCAGCGGCGTCGACGACCCCTACCTCTCCGGTCTGCTGGCGGCGAAGTCCGCGACCGCCTCCGAGGCCGGGGTGCTCCTGCGCGTCACCGACGCGACCTGGCTCGAAGGACGTGTCGCGCACCCGCTCGACACCGTGACGGTCGTCGGCAACCTCATCGACAACGGGATCGGCGCCGCAGCGCGAGGCTCACGTCTGCCCCGCACCGTGGACGTCACGCTCCTCGCCGACGGGCGCGACCTGCTCGTGCACGTCGTCGACAGCGGTGACGGAGTCTCGGCCGAGCACGCGGCCCACGTCTTCGACCGCGGCTTCACGACCCGGGTGGGAGCGGGTCCTGGGCACGGTCTCGGGCTCGCCCTGGCTCGTCACACGGCTCGCGCTCACGGCGGCGACGTCCGGCTGGTCGACCGCGGCGGCCCGGAGCGGGGGGCCGCCTTCGAAGCACGTCTGGCGGGAGTCCTCAGCGAGACGGGCGTGGTGAGAGCGGAGCCGCAGCGTTGATCCGGGTGCTCGTGGTGGACGACGACTTCCGGGTCGCCGGGCTGCATGCCTCCTATGTCGACTCGCTGCCCGACTTCGAGGTCGTCGCCCGCGCCCACACCGCGGCGGACGCCCTGCGGATGGCCGAGGAGCTGGCGCCCGACCTCGTCCTGCTGGACGAGTACCTTCCCGACGCCACCGGGTCCTCGCTGATCGGAAGGCTCGGCGCGGCCGTGATCATGGTGAGCGCGGCCGCCGACGCCGGCGTGGTGCGCCGGGCCGTGTCAGCCGGCGCCCTGAACTACCTGGTCAAGCCCTTCGGCCCGACCGAGCTGCTCGGCCGTCTGCAGGCCTTCCGCCGGTTCTGGGGGATGCTCGAAGGCACCGGACACGTGGACCAGACCCTCGTCGACCGGGCGCTGCAGGCCATCCGCTCGGCTGACGCCCCCGTCGCGTCGGTCCGCAAGGGTCGCTCGCCGGTGACCTCGGAGTCGATCGTCGACGTCCTTCGCGGGTCCGAGGAGGCCGTGACGGCCCTCGAGGTGGCCGAGGCGACGGGCGTCTCGCGGGCCACCGCGCAGCGCTATCTCTCCGACCTCGCGCGCGATGGCCGCGTCCGGCTCACGCTGCGCTACGGCACGACCGGCCGCCCGGAGCACCGCTTCGAGTGGGTGGGCTGAGGACCCTCAGGTGCTGCGGATGACCAGCGCCGTCCGCGGGCCCATCGTGAGCTCCTGACCGGCCTTCACCGCGGTGGCGGCGGGAAGCCTCTCGTCGGTCGAGAGCACGACCTCGCCCGACTGCACCCAGTCGTTCTCGGGCAACGTGAGGTCGAGGGGCTCGGGTGAGGCGTTGAACCAGAGCAGGAACGAGCTGTCGATCAGCTGCTCGCCGCGCGGACCGGGCTCGCGCAAGGGAGCCCCGGAGACGAACGAGCCGACGGCACGCAGAGAGGTGTCGGCCCAGTCGGCGTCGGTCATCAGGCGGCCGTCGGGGTGCAGCCAGGCGAGATCCTTGGGACCGCCCTCGATGGTCGGCGAGCCCTCGAACCAGTGCCGCTGCCGAAGCGCCGGGTGGTCGCGGCGCAGTCGCAGCGCGGTCTTGGTGATCTCGTAGACGTCGAGCCAGGCGTCCTCGGGCCGCCAGTCCACCCAGGAGATCTCGTTGTCCTGGCAGTAGGCGTTGTTGTTGCCCCGCTGCGTCCGTCCGCGCTCGTCACCCGCGGTGATCATCGGGACCCCGTTGGACAGGCACAGCATCACCATCAGGTTGGCCGCCTGCCGGCGCCGGAGCGCCACGATGTCGGCGTCGGTCGTCTCGCCCTCGACGCCGTGGTTCCACGAGCGGTTGTCGTTGGACCCGTCCCGGTTGTCCTCGCCGTTGGCCTCGTTGTGCTTGCGGTCGTAGGAGACCAGGTCGCGCAGCGTGAAGCCGTCGTGGGCGGTGACGAAGTTGACGGAGTTGTACGCCGAGCGGCCGTCGTCGGCGTAGAGGTCAGCGGAGCCGGCCAGCCGGGTCGCCACCGTGCGCACCCCATCGGACCGGCCACGCCAGAAGTCGCGGATCGTGTCGCGGAACTGGTCGTTCCACTCCACCCACGGCGGCGGCATGCGGCCCACCAGATAGCCGTCCATGGAGACGTCCCACGGCTCGGCGATGAGCTTGACGTGCCGCAGGATCGGGTCCTGCCCGATCGCGATGAGCAGCGCGCAGTGGAAGTCGATGTCGGTGCCCGTGCGGGTCAGGGCCGACATCAGGTCGAAGCGGAACCCGTCGACGTGCATCTCGGTCACCCAGTAGCGCAGCGAGTCGAGGATGAGCCGCAGCGCGAGGTCGTCCCAGGTGTTCACGGTGTTGCCGCACCCGGTGACGTCCCAGTAGGTGTCGTCGAAGTGCCAGTCTGCGGGGTTGGCTGGCACCCGCTTGTAGAACCCCTTGTCGTCGAGACCCCGGAACGACAGCGTCGGACCCTGGGGTCCGGCCTCGGCGGTGTGGTTGTAGACGACGTCGAGGATCACCTCGATGCCGCCCCGGTGGAGTGCCTTGACCATCTCCTTGAACTCCGCGACCTGCTGTCCCCGGTCGCCGGAGGAGGAGTAGGAGGCGTCCGGGGCGAAGTAGGACGCCGTGTTGTAGCCCCAGTAGTTGACCAGGCCGCGATCGAGCAGGGCCGGCTCGGAGAAGAACTGGTGGATCGGCAGCAGCTCGACCGCAGTGACGCCGAGGTCGCGGAGGTAGTCCACGACGGGCGCAGTGCCGAGGCCGGCGTACGTGCCTCGCAGCGGCTCCGGCACACGGTCGTGGAGCTGGGTGAAGCCCTTCACGTGCAGCTCGTAGAGGACCGTGTCGCGCCAGCGTGTCTTCATCGGAGTGTCGCCCTCCCAGTCGAAGGAGGGATCGACGACCACCGAGCGCGCGGTGACCGGCGCCGAGTCCTGGGGGTCCATCTCGTCGGGGGCGTCCGACTGGTAGCCGAAGATCGCCGGCGTGTTGTGGATCGTGCCGGAGGTGGCCAGGCCGTAGGGGTCGAGGAGCAGCTTGTGCGGGTTGAACCGGTGGCCGTTGGCCGGGTCCCACGGGCCGTCGGCGCGGTAGCCGTAGCGGGTGCCCGGCGCGACGTCGGGCAGCGCGCCGTGCCAGATGCCCAGGGACTGCTCCGTCAGCTCGTGCCGGGACTCGTGACCCTCGTCGTCGAAGAGGCACAGCCACATCGCCGTCGCGCTGGGCGCATAGACCGCGAAGTTGGTCGACTCGCACGTCCACGTCGCGCCCAGAGGCCAGTTGCGCCCGGGCCACACGCGCGCCGTCTGTCCCAGCTGCGTCCATCGAACCATCGGGCCATTGTGACCGATGCCCGTCTCGCTCCCTGCTTCCACGACTACTAGGGTCTCCGTTGCCCTGCGGGGCGGACGGCCGCGAGAGGCGAGTCGTCGACAAAAGAGGGGAGTCAGGAATGGAGCTCGTCCGCCTCGAGGTCGAGGACGGCGTCGGCACGATCCGCCTGGACCGGCCGAAGATGAATGCGATCAGCTTCGCTGTGCAGGCCGAGCTCGAGGCCGTCGCCCAGGAAGCCGCGGCGCGCGAGGACGTCAAGGCGGTCGTCCTGTACGGCGGGGAGCGGCTCTTCGCGGCCGGCAACGACGTCAAGGAGATGGCGGAGCTGTCCTTCGCCGACATGGTGGCGCACGGCGACTCGGTCCAGGCCGCCACCACCGCGGTGGCCCGGATCCCGAAGCCTGTCGTCGCTGCCGTCACCGGCTATGCGCTCGGCGGTGGCTGCGAGCTGGCGCTGGCCGCAGACCTGCGCTTCGCCGCCGACGACGCCGTTCTGGGCCAGCCCGAGATCCTGCTCGGGCTCATCCCCGGCGCTGGTGGCACCCAGCGGCTCGCCCGGCTGATCGGCCCCAGCCGCGCCAAGGACCTCATCTACACCGGGCGCTTCGTGAAGGCCGAGGAGGCGCTCGCGATCGGGCTGGTCGACCGGGTGGTGCCGGCAGCGGACGTCTACGCGGAGGCGGTCGCGTGGGCCCGCCAGTTCGCGACGGGGGCGTCGTACGCCCTGCGGGCTGCGAAGGAGGCGATCGACCAGGGTCTGGAGGTCGACCTGGCGACGGGTCTGGAGATCGAGAAGATCCGCTTCGCGGCGGTCTTCGGCACAGAGGACGCGCGCACCGGCATGGCCTCGTTCGTCGAGAACGGGCCGGGCAAGGCCGTCTTCCGAGGGCGTTGAGCGTGTCGGTCTCGACCGTCGGCAGGGTCGCCCGAGTCCGCACCGTCGTGGCACAGGTGGTCTGGGTCGTCTGCTCGCTCGCCGCGCTCCTGCTCGCCCTCGGAGCGCTCTTCGTGGCCTTCGGCGCCAACACCGACAACGCCCTGGTGAGGTTCGTCCTCGACGCGGCCGACCGGGTCGACCTGGGCGTCTTCGACCGCGACGACGGCATCAAGCAGTGGACGGCCACCAACGCCGAGACCAAGAACGCCCTCTTCAACTGGGGTCTCGGGGCACTCGCCTGGCTCGTCGCCGGGCGAGTGCTCGAGCGGGTGATCCGCCCCGCCGACCCGACCTCGCCACACTGACGACGCTGTGACATTCTCAACTCGTCTCCGGATACCGCGCGAAATGACCCGGCGGTAACCTGAGCCGTCAGATGAGCGTGCCCGCACGGCACACCCACGACCCGTTGCCTGACAGGCACCGACCTCACTGCACAGGAGGGGCCGCACCGGCCGCACCACCATGAACATTGTTGTCCTT